>DATCXY010000503.1:0-9322 GCA_036570585.1 Solimonas sp.
TGCAGGCCAGCAGCAGGCGACCGTCGTGCAGGGCAAGTCCCATCGGCCGCTCGAAATGGCGCGGCAGGAACGACAGCTGACGACCGTTCCAGCCGATCAGCAGCAGCTTGTGCGCCTGGTAGGTAGTGACGGCGAGGCTGCCGCCGGAGGCGGCCAGCCACGCGCCGAAGCCGGCATCGGCGCGGCACTGCAGGGATGAGTCGGCATTCAAGCGGGTTGCTCCGGTTCGGATGTCACGATCCTGCGCACCTTGCCGCAAGCATGGCATGCGCGAAAGCGGCGCGAGAAGCGCATTCGCGCCGTTGTAATCCTTTCGCTCTATTTTTTGCACCGCAGGCTCCGGCATCATGCGCAGCGAAGCGCCACCGGCCGAAGCGGTATCGCCATCGAGGGGATACGGGGTCACCAAGGCGCCTGCACGCAAGGGGGATGCGGATGAAGGCGAACAAGGATTTATTCCGGCCGCGTCTGGCGGTCATCACAGCGGCGATCGTCACCAGCTTCAGCGGCGCGGCGTGGGCCGCCCCGGGCGATCCGCTCGGCGCGCCGATCTCGGTCGTTCCGGCGCAGTCCTATACCAGCTTCGACAGTGCCGGCATCGGCCGCGACGCGGCGGGCAACATCATCACGATCTGGCGCGCACCAGCCGGCCTCGTGGCGCGCCGCTACAAACCCGATGGCACAGTGAACGGCAGCGACATCCTCATCGACAGCAATACCTCGCCGGCCGAGGTGGCGATGGACGCCGCTGGCGACTTCGTCGTCGCCTGGACCCGCAGCGATGCCGCCGGCGCGGCCGTGCACGCGCAGCGCTACCATGCCGACGGCACACCGGACGGTGCGCAACTGCTGGTGAACGAGCCGTCCAGCAAGACCGTCGTGCAGGGCGCGACGGTGGCGATGGATGACGATGGCGACTTCGTCGTCGCCTGGGAACAGGGTCGCGAGGTTCGCAGCGGCAACGGCTTTGCCTGCAGCTATGGCGTCGGCCTGTGCACCTTCGTCGGCGGCTACTCCGTGCAACTGCGCCGCTACACCGGCGGCGGCACGCAGGCGCAGGCCGTGCAGACCGTCGACTCGACCGCCGCAACCGAAATCTCGGTGATGCGTCTGATTCTGCCAACCGGGAGCAACGAGGGCCGCGTCAGCGCCGCGATGGCGCCGGACGGGCGCTACGTCGTCGCGTGGAACCGCGTCAGTCAGGGTGTCAGTCTGCTGTCCGGCGTCTATACGCGACGCTACAGCGCTGGCGGGATCGGCGAAGCCAAGCGCACCGTCTCACTGCAGCGCGATGAGGCGATGCCGGCGGTGGCGATGGATGCCAACGGCGCGTACGTCGTCGCCTATCGTCACTCGACGCGCAACAGCGACGGAATCTACGTGCGCAATTATCCGGCCGGGCTCGGCCTGGGCGGCGCCGAAGTCCGCGTCGACACCAGCCCCGGCTCCGGCTACGTCTTCGCTTCACCCGCAACGACGATGGATGCGGCCGGCAACTACGTCGTCACCTGGCATGGCGGCGGCTATTTCGACAAGAACAGTTACCTGCGCGCACAACGCTTCGCTGCCGGCGGCGGTCCGCTGGGCATCAATTTCGACGTGGCCGCGCATTCGTCGGAGGCGGTCGCGTTGAACTCGTGCGACGTGGCGATGGACGGCGACGGCGACTTCGCGGTGATCTGGGCCACGACCTGGCGCGACTACTCGTCCGGGATCTTCGGCATCGGCAACGGTCGCGTCGACCTGCAGCGCTACGACGGGCCCTGAAGCCACGCGGCGCGCGACCGCGGCCCGTAGCGCCGCGGTTGCGCCGCCAGCGTGTCGAGCATGGTGCAGGCGCCCGGCCGTATCGACACCGATCATCCACGCCGCCAGTGCAGCCGGTATGCAGGGTGGGGGTTTCGACGGGACGGACGGCTTTCGGCACTTCCGAGGCCAGCCCGTCCGTGTGCAACGAGTTCGGCGGCGCGTGATCGTGAAACGGCAAAGCGCCTCTGGGCCATTTCGCGTGCCTTGACCCGCGCCGATTACGCGATATTGCAGCCATGCCAAGCACGAGTATCTCTCGCGTCGCCTTAAATTTCGTGTGCTTCGTCTGAGGTTCAGCTATTACCTCAGCAGTCGGTTTAGATTCAGGCGAGATCAGCAGACTGGGTTCACGCAAAACCTTTTGGGTTTGCTGTTTCCCATCACGAGGAGGTACCAATGAAAAAATTCATGCTCACCGCAATCACCGCTGGCCTGATGGCATCGGGAATCTCGATGGCCCAGGCCGATACCGGCGTTCTGAATGCTGACAGTGGCGATCGTGCCGCGCGTCAGGAAGCTCGTCAGGACAATGCCAAGGCGCGGCAGGAAATGCGTCAGGACAAGCGCGATGCCCGTCGCGAGGTGACCAAGGAAAACACCAAGGACACCAAGGAAGTCATGAAGGGAAATCGCGAGGCGCGGCAGGAAATGCGTCAGGACTATCGCGACAATCTGAAGGACTCCGACAACACATCGGACCGTGCGGATGCGGCGCGCAATTTCGCGCAGGATCGCGCTGATCTGGCCAAGGACAACGGCAAACAGGCAGCGGAAACCGCGAAAGACCACGCCAAGGCCCGGCAGGAGGTCCGCCAGGACAATCGCGAGCAAGCCAAGGAGACGCGCGAAGCGAATCGGGAACGCACCCAGGACGCCAATGATTCCGGTGAGTGATCGATAACGTTCGCTGATCCGTGTTGTTTCGTTCGCCGCCGCGCTGCTACAGCGCGGCGGTTCTTCACGACGTCGTACACAGGGATGTGTCATGGGGAGCGCAAGCAGATGGTTGACTGCGGCTCGCTCATCGATATGGAGCGTCTGCAATGGCCATTGAGTTACCGCCGCCGCTGCCGCCACAGGCGGTGCCGGCCGACGAGTTGCGCACCGTCGCCAACGCGCGAACGATCGAATTCAAAACCTATCGCGTTCACTTGCCGGCGAACGGCGGCCTGGACGCCGCACAGGTACGACGCGCGATTGCCGGCGCCGATACCGTCGACGAAGCAGTTTCGGCGCTCGCGCAGGCCTATTACGCCGATGGCCGGCTGTCGGACCAGCTGCTCTATGCGGTCGACGCGCAGGATATCTATCTGGCGATCTACCGGCGCCGGATTACGGCGGTGCAGGCGCCACCGGCGCTGCAGCCGTATTTCGAACCGCTGCTGGGCGCGCCGCTGACCGACAGCGCGCTCGAACCGCGCCGCGCATTGGCCAATGTCGATGCCGACCGCGCCGGCATCGCGGCGCAGGCACGCTTGCAGGCGACTGAAGGCGGTGCGCAACTGCGGATCGAACCCGATGGCCGCGAGTTGCCGACGACCGGCATGCAGGTCGATTTCGGCAATCCAGGCAACCGTTTCGTCGGCCGTCATTTTCTCGACGTCGATCTACACCACAGCGACGACAGCGGCGACCAGTTCAAGCTGCTCTGGCATACCGCCTTGACGGGCATCAGTGATGGTCGTACCGACGACTACAACGAAGAAACGCTGAGCTGGGATCGCGTCACGACCTCGGGCGTCTGGGGCCTGAGCGGCCATGCGTTCGACTATGCCGGACGCGGCGATCGCGATGGTCAGTTGCGCGAGGGACGAGTGACGTGGCTGCTGCCAATGGCAGCGACGCTGCACAGCCGGCTGCTGCTCGATGCGCGCGTCGACTACATCAACCGCGAAATCGGCACACCCGACACGCAGCTGCGCGAGGAATATCCGAGCGTTCAGGTCGCGATGCATTACTCGTATAGCGCCAGCCCGGACGCCGGTCCGCTCGATGTCGATATCGGTTCGACATTCCGCAAGGGTCTGCGCAGCGAAGTCGCGCCGACCGGCGCGGCGCTGGACTACTTTTTGTGGCGCCCCACGGTGAGCGTCAATCTCGCGCTCAGCGATGCCTGGAGCACCGGCCTGCTGCTCGCCGGGCAGCTGGGTACGGACACCCTGCCGCTGGAAAGTCAGTGGGTGCTGGGGGGCATCGACAACGTCGCCGCGTATCTGCCCGGCGTCGCGGTCGGCGACACCGGCGCCTACGGCGCGCTCGATCTGCTGTATCACGGCTGGCAACTGGCCGGCGTCCGCTTCTCGCCGCGGGTGTTTGTCGAATACGGACTCAGTCGTTACGAGCAGCAGTCCGATGCGGCGACGCGCGGCACTTCAATGCTGTCGGATGTTGGCGGCGAGTTGCAGGCCAGCTGGCGCTTTCTCGAAACAAGTCTGGCGCTGGCCGCGCCGATCGCGCATCGCCGGGTGTCGTCGTCGCTGCGCGATGACAGCGAGGCGAATCTGCTGTTCCGGGTCACCGCGCGCTTCTGAGCGCGGCCACCGGACGCGGGCTCACGCGGTTTCGTCGACGCGCACGCTCTGCGTGTCGACTTGCAGGCCGGCGTGCTTGCGGCGCACGGAGGCGACCGCGTCGTCCGGATCATTGCCGGACTGCGCGACTTCGAAGCCGACCACGTCGGCGTTCAATACCTCACCCTCGGCATTGACCGTCGAATTGCGACGCCAGAAATCGAGGTAATCCTTCTCGCGACCTTTGTTGATCACGCGGATGAGATAGTTGGTCTTGGCCATGGGTGCCTCCTGATGGGAACGACCGGGCGGCAGCAGCATGGCCGTGCGGCGTTCCAGCGGGGTGAAAGCAAGGCCGGAGTTCAATCCTGCGGCGCGTCGTCGGTGTCGGCGTCTTCGACCGGCTCCGGGTTACCGGCAGCCTTGGCGGCGGCCTTGCGCTGCTCTTTTTCTTCCTTCTTCTTTTTCTTGGCCAGTTCTTTCTGGCGCTTCTCAAACGAGTAATTCGGCTTGGCCATGTTGCTGCTCCACAAGGGATGACGCCGCAATCGCTGCGGGTGACGCGTTGGCACGTGCGCGATGCGGACGGTCGGAAAATCGGCCGGTGGCGAAGATCGCCCGGCGAGGCAGACCCGGATGCGCGGCTGGAAAGGCCGCTGAGGATACGCGCGTGCAGCACGCAAGTCGAACGCCGCGCGCAAAGGCTCACCCATTTGTATCAGGCTATCGCGCCGCTGCGCGGGCTATCGTCAATGGCAAGAGCGGGCTCGCTGCGATTCACGCGCGGTGGCCGCAAAAAAACGACACATCGATCAGGCAGACCATGAGCACACCGACCGAACCGACGGCGCCGACCGCGCCAAAACCCACGCGCATTCCGCCGATCGTCACGCTCGACGCCAAGTTCTTCTGGGACGGCGCCGATCAGGAACAGTTCCTTGGCCAGAAGTGTGGCGACTGCGGCCTGTTCACGTTCCCGCCGCGGCCGATGTGTCCGCAGTGCTTCAGTCTCAATCGCAAGGAAGTGCCGTTGTCCGGTCGCGGCACCGTGCACGGCTGGACGATTCCGCGCCATCCGCAGCCGTTCGGCTTCAAGGAATCGCCGATCGTTGCCGTGATCGAACTCGAAGAGGGCATTCGCATGGTGTCGAACGTCGTCGACTGCGCGTATGACCAGATCAAGCAGGACATGCCGGTCATCGTTGCGTTCGAAGCGACGATGAACAATCACAAGGTACCGGTGTTCAAACCGCGCTGACATCTCCTGCAGGAGCGCGCCTTGCGCGCGACCCGCCGCCGGCGCCGTAGAAGGTCGCGCGCAAGGCGCGCTCCTACAGGACAACGACACATCACAGCCGCGCCGAACGCGCGACCCGATCAAGAAGACCTGAAACCATGACCAGAAAATTCACCGAAGCGGCCATCGCCGGCATCGGCCAGACCGAGTTCTCGAAGGCCTCCGGCCGCAGCGAGCTGCAACTCGCCGCCGAATGCGCGGTCGCCGCCTGCAACGACGCCGGCGTCAGTCCGCATGACATCGACGGCATGGTGACGTTCACGATCGACAACAGCGACGAGGTCAATCTCGCGCGCTGCCTCGGCGTCAAGGATCTCGCGTACACCACGCGCATTCCCGGCGGCGGTGCCGCCGCGGCGGCGACGATTTATCAGGCGATGGCGATGGTCAACGCCGGCCTGTGCAACAACGTGCTGATCTGGCGTGCGATGAACGAACGCAGCCAGTACCGCTTCGGCCAGAACCCGCAGCAACAGCAGATGTCGTATCAGTCCGGCAATGGCACGGGCTCGCTGCTGTGGTGCGTGCCGTACGGTGCGATGACGCCGGCCAGCTGGGGCGCGCTGCAGGCCGCGCGCTACATGCACAAGTACGGCGTCACCAATCGCGACCTCGGCTACATCAGCGTGCAGCAGCGCGCGTACGCCGCGAAGAATCCGGCCGCGTGGTTCTATGAAAAACCGATCACGCTCGAAGATCATCAGAATTCGAAGTGGATCCAGGAGCCGTGGCTGCGCCTGCTCGACTGCTGCCAGGAATCCGACGGCGGTGTCGCGATTCTCGTCACCAGCCTCGATCGCGCGCGCGATCTCAAGCAGAAGCCAGTGCAGATCGTCGGCGCGACGCAGTCGATTCCATACAACGTCGAAGTGATTTCGAACTACTACCACGACGATCTGACGGTCATGCCGGAAGCGCAAGGCGTCGCCAAGCGCCTGTGGGCGATGACCGGCCTTTCGCCGTCCGACATGCAGATGGCGGCGATCTACGATGCGTTCACACCACACGTGCTGCTGCAGCTCGAAGCGTTCGGCTTCTGCAAGCCGGGCGAAGGCAAGGACTTCGTCAAGGGCGGCGGCATGGCGCTCGATGGCGCGCTGCCGACCAACACCAACGGCGGGCTGACCGGCGAGGCGTACATCCACGGCATGAACAGCATGATCGAGGGCGTGCGCCAGATTCGCGGTACTTCGTACAACCAGGTGACGAAGAAAACGGTCGAACACGTGCTGGTGTCATCGGGCATGGCCGGCGCCGTTCTCGCGAAGGCCTGATCCAAAGCGAAAACGACGATGCGCGTCGCCGCACCGCTGACCTTGAAATTCGATTGCGGTCTGCAGCTGCCCGGCGAAGGCGCGCTGCAGATCGCGGTCGATCTGTTCACGCCACCCGCTGGCGTGACCCCGCGCGCGCTGCTGTGGTGCCTGCCCGGCGGCAACATGAATCGGCGTTACTACGACCTGATTCCGCCCGGCGATGATGCGACGCAGATCGACACGACCTTCAGCTTCGCGCGGACGATGGCGGCGCTGGGCTTCGTGGTTGCGTCCGTCGACTATCTCGGCCTCGGCGACAGCAGCAAACCGCACGATGGCTGGTTGTGCACGCCGGATACGCTGACTGCGATCAACCGGAATATTCACGAGACGCTCACCGCGCAGCTGCGCGGCGGCAGCGCGCATTCGCAGCTCGGCGCGCTGCCCCATCTGCCCAGCATCGGCATCGGGCATTCGATGGGCAGCATGATGACGATCCTGCAGCAGGCCGCGCATGCGCCGCATGTGGCGCTCGTGCTGCTCGGCTTTTCGACCCGTGGCCTGCCGGAATATCTGCCGCCGCAGCTCAAGGGCATCGCCGATCCGCTCGATGCGCGACCGCTGCTGATCGAGGTCGCGAAGAAAATGTACGGCGGCCAGCCGTTTCCGGTGATCCACACCGCACGCGCCGGCAACTCGGAATTGTTCGGCAGCAAGAAGGCCGATCCGAAAGGCGTTGCCGCGCTGAAGGCCGCAACCGACTGCATGTTGCCGGTACCGGCGACACTGTCGATGGTGCCGGGCAATGTCGCACCGGAAGCGGCCGGCATCACGGTGCCGGTGTTTCTTGGTGTCGGCGGCCGTGACATGGTCGGCCCGGTGCATCAGGTCTCGCCCGCGTTCAGCGCTTCATCGGATGTGACGTTGCTGGTGCTGCCGGAGACCGGCCACAGCCATTTCCTGTTCGCGACGCGCGCGCACCTGTTTCGGCGGATCGCACAGTGGGTCGAAGCGGTCGTCGACTGAATCCCGGTCGCGCGCAGGGCGCGCTCCTGCAAGCTCGGCGGACTGCTCCGGCCGCGCAATCCCGGATCGGGGCTCTTTTTACTCTAGCTGCGAACGCCGCAGGCGATTTACGATCGTGCGACGACATTGGGGGAGAACACTTTTGAATTCATATCAGGCGCCCATCCTGGCGGCGCTGGCGCTGGCTGCGCTCAGTGGCTGCGGCACATCCAGTTCGGTCAGCAACGAGAATCAGCAGGAAGCTGCTGTCGCGCCGAAGACGCTCTACGACCTCGCCAACCACTGCTACGTGATGAAGGTGGTCGATGGCGACAGCAGCATCGGTCCGGGTTACGTCTGGCGTGTCGCCAACAGTGATGGCTATGCCGCGACCGCGCCCGATGCGGCGTCTGCCGAACGCTTCTACATGAAACCGACCGCGCTCGGCCGTTACCTGTTCTACGCGGCCGACGCATCGATTCTCACCGCCGGTGGCGGTGCGGTCAGCGGTGCGCTCGAGCCGGTCGACGGTTCGGACTGGACGTTCGATACACCGGCGCGCGGCGAGTACACCGCGGCCTCGGCGTCCGACGACGGCCTGGCCTTGGCGCTCGACACCGCCGGCAAGCTGGTGATGGCGGCCACGCCGGACACGTTCACGTTCGAGCCGGCGAGCGGCTGTACCGCGTATCCGGAAATTCCGGACGACGTGATCGGCCAGACTTACAAGGGCCGCGGCGTCGACAAGCCGGTGGTCGGCTTTGCCGAGGTGCACACGCACATGGCGATGGGCAACGAGATGTCGGACGGCACGCATCCGGTCGGCCCGTCGGCTGGCGGCGTGCTCTACGGCCAGATGTTCAATCGTTTCGGCGCGCCCGAGGCGCTCAAGGACTGCGCGGTCGAGCACGGCCCGAATGGCATCCTCGACCCGGAAGCGCTGGTGCTCGATTTCACGCCGCTGAAAACGCACGACACGCAGGGTTGGCCAACCTTCATCGACTGGCCAGCGTACGACTCGCAGCTGCATCAGGCGATGTACTACACCTGGGTCGAGCGCGCGTGGAAAGCCGGTCTGCGCATCATGGTGTCGGAAGGCACCAACATCAGCGCGCTGTGCGAGCTGGCCAAGACGCTGGAGACGACGCACAACCCGGCGGCGCTCGGCTACGACTGCAACGACATGAACCTGGGCATCGCGCAGGTCAAGTATCTGTATCAGTTGCAGGACTACGTCGACGCGCAGGAAGGCGGCCCCGGCAAGGGCTGGTTTCGCATCGTCAGCAGCCCGGCCGACGCGCGCAAGGTGATCAACGACGGCAAGCTCGCCGTCGTGCCCGGCCTGGAATTCGCCGACCTGTTCAATTGCACCACCAAGTCGGTGGCCGGCATCGGCGAGGTTTCCGGCTGCACCAAGGAAGACATCGACCGCCAGGTCGACGAGA
>DATCXY010000504.1:0-1593 GCA_036570585.1 Solimonas sp.
ACCGGACAAGAGCCGCATCGTGTTTGCCGAAGGCGAAGAGGAGCGCGTGCTGCGCGCCGTGCAGGCCGCGATCGACGAGAAGCTCGCCAGGCCGCTGCTGGTCGGACGGCCAGCGGTGATCGAACATCGCATCTCGCAATACGGCCTGCGCCTCAAGCCCGGCCAGCACTACGACGTCGTCAACCCGGAACACGATCCGCGCTACCGCGAGTACTGGGAATCGTATTACGCGATGATGGCGCGGCGCGGCATCACCGCACAGTACGCCAAGCTGGAGATGCGCCGGCGCACGACGCTGATCGCCTCGATGCTGCTGAAGAAAGGCGAAGCCGACGGCATGATCTGCGGCACGATCTCGACGGTCGCGCGGCATCTGGAATACATCGACCAGATCATTGGCAAGCAAGCCGGCATCTCGACCTACGGCGCGATGAATGCGCTGATCCTGCCGGACCGCCAGCTGTTCCTTGTCGACACGCACATCAATCAGGATCCGAGCGCCGAACAGCTCGCCGAAATCACCCTGATGGCGGCCGACGTGATTCGCCGCTTCGGCATCGAACCCAAGGCGGCGCTGGTCTCGCATTCGAACTTCGGCAGTTCCGACGCGCCGTCGGCCATCAAGATGCGCCGCACGCTGGCACTGCTGCGCGAGCGTGCGCCAACGCTGGATGTCGACGGGGAAATGCATGGCGACTGCGCGCTCGACGATGCGATGCGGCGGCAAATCCTGCCGTCGACGACGCTGCACGGCGACGCCAATCTGCTGGTGCTGCCGAACCTCGACGCCGCCAATATCGCCTACAACCTGTTGAAGACCGCCGCCGGCCACAACGTCGCGATCGGCCCGATCCTGCTCGGTGCGGCGGCACCGGTGAATATCCTGACGCCGTCGACGACGGTGCGGCGCATCGTCAACATGATGGCGTTGACGGTGCTGGAGGCGAATGCAGGGGCGAATCGATAGGCAGGTGTGCTGCGTCGTCTGTTTTGATCGTTGAGCTTTCGATCTGACCTTTGGTTTCGCCCTTCCGGGCGAGTTCCTTTTCTGTGCTTGTCCAAAGAAACGGAACCAAAAGAAAAGACACCCTGGCTTTCACGCCGCTGCTGCGCAGCGGGTGCGTCCCTTGGGGTGTGCTTTCTTTTGCCTACTTTGCTTTGCACAAGCAAAGAAAAGTAGGTCGCGCCGCAGCGCGAACCCAAAGGTCAGATCAGCAAATAAACGCACCGCAAGTACCGCACTTCACTCCTCGGTCGGCTTCTCCTCCGGCGCCGGATCGCGCGGCGGCCAGAAATAATGGTGCGGCCTGCGCAAGAACCGTCGCCCCAGCTCCAGCATCAAGGCCCGCGTATCCGTGAAATGAATGCGCTGCGCGCGCAGCGCGACCGACAGCGCGAGCGTGAAGCTGACACTCAGATTGATCAGGCCGACCACGCCGACACCGGCGCAGATATCGGCGATCTGGTCCCAGCTCAACTGGCCTTCGAGTGTGACCATCGCATACGCGCAGTTCGCCGAGACGAAGGTGACATGCAGACTGTCGATCGGCAGACCGAGCACGCGGCCCAGCGCGCCGGTGGTGCCCAGCATGA
>DATCXY010000505.1:0-2576 GCA_036570585.1 Solimonas sp.
TCTGTGCGGCACCGAGCGCGGTCAGGCATTCGGCTTCGCTGGCCTTGCCGGACGAGGCGACGACCTTGTAACCGAGCTTGGAGAGCAGCGCGATTGCGACGCTGCCAACGCCGCCGGTGGCGCCGGTGACCAGCACTTCGCCCTGTTCCGGTTTGACGCCATGCTTCTCCAGCGCCTCGACACACAGCGCGGCGGTATAGCCGGCGGTGCCGATCGCCATTGCCTGCTTGGCGGTGAAGGCATCCGGCAGCTTGATCAGCCATTCGGCCTTGACGCGAGCCTTCTGGCCGAGACCGCCCCAGTGGCTTTCGCCGACGCCCCAGCCGTTGAGGACGACACGGTCGCCGACTTTCCACTGCGGACTGTCGCTGGCTTCGACGACACCGGCAAAATCGATGCCCGGCACCATCGGGAATTTGCGGACAACCGGCGACTTGCCAGTGACCGCCAGACCATCCTTGAAATTGATGGTCGAGAACTCGACTTTCACGGTGACGGCGCCTTCGGGCAGTTGCGCCTCGTCGATATCGGTGACGGCGACGGACTGTGCGGTCTCGCTTTTTGTGATGAGCAGGGCTTTGAACATGCTTTTCCTATCAGGCGCGGTAGTGCGGATTGACGTGCGTCTGACGATGATAACGCAATCGTGGTGTCCTGATAATCAACAGCGATGTTGTGTTATCGCCGGGCGGGCGCTATTTTCTTGTTCGAAACGCCGAATGCGGCGGTCCCGCGCTGGGCCCGAGGGTCGCCGATATTGGTCTGAACGGCGGATGTCAGGCTCAGTCAATTCAGATAGCATCGCGCGACTATTCTAGGGTGTGGGGATTGCATTGAAAAAAAATACAGGCATCAGGCCGCGGCGCCGCCGCGATCCGGACGGCACCCGGATGGCCATTCTCGAAGCCGCCGGCACCTTGCTCGCCAAGGACGGGCCGGAAGGACTCAGCGTCTCGCAGGTTGCGCAGCTCGCCAAGGTCAATCGCGGTACCGCCTACCAGCATTTCCAGACGCGCGAGCAACTGGTTGAGGCGACCACCGGCTGGGTCAGTGAACAACTGTGCCAGGCCGTATTCGGCAAGACCGCGGCGGGCAAGAGAGCCGAGGGCAGACTGAGCGCGGAAGAGCAGGCACAGCTGGCCGACCCGCGTGGTGGCGTCGTCGAACACATGTCCAAGTTCGCGATGGCCAATCCGGAGCTCGGCCGCGCGTGGCTGTTCCATGTGCTGAGTTCGCCACAGCCGGCGAACGATCCGTTCTGGAAGTTGTATCGCCAATTGTTCAGCGAATTCGTCGAAACCGATGCGGCGCAGCCCGGCATCGACGTCGACGTGCACACCGTGCTGATGCTCCTCAGTTCATTCCTGTGGCCGGTCTGGGCGCGCGCTCATGCGCGGACTGCCAAGGAACGCGAACAGATGGCGCAGAGGTATACGAATGAAGTCGTGCGTCTGAGCATGTACGGCACGATGCGGCCGGAGAAGTATCCGGAGCTGGCCGCACACCTGGCAAGGATCGCTCCCGCCAAGCCGGCCAGGAAATCGGTGAAGAAGCCTGCCAAGCCGGCCGCGAAGAAGGCGGTCAAGAAAGCGCCCGCCGGCAAGAGCCGCAGCAAGTGATCGACTCGCCGTCGCCCACCGACCGGTAGGCGACGGCCGAAGCACATGCTGGCCGGCGGAGCGTTCGCGCGCACGTGCCGGGTCGAAGTTCCTGCACACCGCTGTTGATGAACAAGCGCGTGTCGTCGCTGCCAATTCGCTACAGTAGACAGCGCCTGCGGGCCGGACCTGATCTGCAGTCGGTGGCCGTCGCCGCGGCGCAATCCTGATCCGCCTGCCCGAAGCAACGAGCGCTCCCGTTGCCGATCCCGCAGGCGTGTGATCACAAGTACAAGGAAATCGACATGACCGAAGAAGCCCCGCACCTGCTGACCGAAGAAGACGGCGCGATCCTGATCGCGACGCTCAACCGGCCCGACAAGCTCAACGCGATCACCGGCCAGATGATGGGCCTGTTCGATGCCGCGTTGAATCACTTCCGCGACACGCCATCGTTGAAGGTGATGCTGATCCGCGCCACCGGCCGCTACTTCTGCTCGGGCGCCGACATGCGTGGTGGCGATCAAGGCGGACCGGCGCGGACCGGTGCGGCGATACGCGAAAAGCATCGTCGCGGGCTGCATGGCATGCATCGCATCTACGACGAGATGGAGCACATCGAAAAGCCGATCGTCATTGCGCATCACGCGATGTGCGTCGGCGGCGGTCTGGAAATGTCGCTGTCCTGCGACTTCCGTCTCGCTGCAAAGAGCGCCGCCTATGCGTTTCCGGAAGGCAAGTTCGGCGTGTTGCCGGCGTCCAATGGCGTCAGCCGCCTCGCCCGCATCGTCGGCCCGCACTGGGCGCGCTACCTGATCATGGCCAACCTGCCGGCCGATGCCGACAAGGCGTTGATCATGGGCCTGGTCCACGACGTGTTTCCGGACGAAAGCTTCGGCGAGGACGTGATGAAGTTCTGCCGTCATCTTGCCGAGCAGAATGCAGAGCAGATGGGAACCGCCAAGATCGCGATCGAGC
>DATCXY010000506.1:0-2574 GCA_036570585.1 Solimonas sp.
CTGGCGGCAGGAACTGCGCGCCTTTATCGCGGAAACCGATCGCGTGCTCGACCTTCTTTCGGGCTTGGTGCCGGAGATCCGCGCGCTGGACGACGCCGAAACGCTGACATTCCTGCATGGATGTATCTCGGCGAAGCGCCATCCGGTCGCCGTGCCGGACACGCCGATCTATCTCGATGGGCTGCTGGTCGATACGCCGCTCAGTGGCGGGATCGAGCCGATGCTGGGCGATCAGCATCTGCGCACCGTCACGGTACTGGGTTTTCCCAATGCCACCCGGCCCGGCATTCTCGATGCGCTCAATCATCAGGACTTCGCCTATCGCTGGGCGACCCGCTTCATCGCGCTCGACAAGACCGCCGCCAACAAGGCGCTCACCCGCATCCGTCGACAATGGTTCAACAAACGCAAGTCCATCGCGCAGCTCATGCGCGAAGTGATGATGAACGAGCCGGTTCCGCTTACCGATAGCGATGCCGACAACAAGGTGGCCGATAGCGATCTCGCCTTGCAGGCGCTTGGCGGCGACCATGTTTCGTTCGGCTACTACACCGCCACGATCACGGTCTGCGACGAGGATCGCGCGCGGGCTGACGAAAAGGTCCGCATCGTCGAGCGGATCGTCAATGGGCTGGGGTTCACCTGCATCCGCGAAAGCGTGAACGCGGTCGAAGCCTGGCTGTCGAGCCTGCCTGGCCATGTCTACGCCAATGTCCGGCAGCCGCTGATCCATACGCTGAACCTTGCGCATCTGATGCCGCTGTCCTCGGTCTGGGCGGGGCCGGCGCGTAACGATCATCTCGCCGGGCCGCCACTGCTCTATGCGGAAACGTCCGGTTCCACACCGTTCCGTCTGTCCACCCATGTCGGCGATGTCGGCCATCAGCTTATTGTGGGGCCGACCGGAGCGGGCAAATCAGTGCTGCTGGCGCTGCTCGCCTTGCAGTTCCGGCGCTACCCTGGTGCCCAAGTCTATATCTTCGACAAAGGGCTGTCCGCGCGCGCCGCCGTGCTGGCCATGGGCGGCGAGCATCATGCGCTGGGCGAGAGCGATGCGCTGGCATTTCAGCCCTTGCGCAACATCCATGATGATGCCGAGCGCACATGGGCCGCCGAATGGGTTGCCTCGCTGCTGGCGCATGAAAAGGTCGATGTGACGCCCGAGGTCAAGGAAGCGCTGTGGTCGGCGCTGACCAGCCTTGCCAGCGCACCGTCCGAGGAACGCACGCTGACCGGACTATCGGTATTGCTGCAATCGAACGCGCTCAAGGCGGCCTTGCTGCCCTACACGCTGGAAGGACCGTTCGGCCGGTTGCTCGACGCCGCCGAAAACAGCCTCGCGCTCTCCGACGTGCAGTGTTTCGAGACCGAAGCGCTGATGAACACCGCAGGCGTCGTTTTGCCGGTGCTGACCTACCTGTTTCACCGGCTTGAAGAGCGGTTCGACGGACGCCCGACGCTGCTCATCCTCGATGAAGCCTGGGTGTTCCTCGACAATCCGCTGTTCTCCGCCCGTATCCGCGAATGGCTCAAGGTGTTGCGCAAGAAGAATGTCTCGGTCGTATTCGCGACGCAGAGCCTCGCCGATATCGCCGACAGTTCGATTGCCCCCGCCATCATCGAAAGCTGCCCGCAGCGAATCCTGCTCGCCAACGACCGGGCGATCGAGCCGCAGGCGCGCGCGGCCTATGAGCGCTTCGGACTCAACGAACGGCAGATCGAGCTGGTCGCACGCGCCACACCCAAACGGCATTATTACCTGCAATCGCGGCGCGGAAACCGGCTGTTCGAGCTGGCGCTCGGTCCCGTCGCGTTGGCGCTGTGCGGCGCTTCCGATCCCGACACGCAGAAACTGATCGACGAAACGCTTGGCGAGCATAGCGGGCATGATTTCGCCGCCGCTTTCCTCGCCGCGCGCGGCTTGCCCTGGGCGACCGACGTGATGACGGAAATTGCCGGCGCACCAAGCGCCGGGCCTGACCTTTCCACCCCCGAACAGAAGGAGTTAGACCTATGAAATCCCCTATTATCGCGGCCGCCCTAACGGCCACCGCACTCACTGGCGCGGCCATCATGCCGGTTACACCAGCTCATGCGCAGTTTGGCGGCGTCGTGTTCGATCCGTCGAACTACGCGCAGAATGTCCTGACCGCGGCGCGAACGCTGCAGCAGATCAACAACCAGATCCAGTCGCTGCAGAACGAAGCGTCGATGCTGACCAATATGGCCAAGCACCTCCAGCGCCTCGACTTCTCCTCGCTGACCCAGCTCACCCGTTCGATGCAGCGCATCGATACGCTGATGAACCAAGCCGAGGGCATCGCCTTCGATCTCGCCTCGACCGAAGCGGCATTGCGCGAACAATTCCCAGACGTGTTCGACACCGCGATGACCAGCGACCAGATGCTGGCGGCGGCGCAGGCGCAGTGGCAGACGGCGAAGCAAGGCTATCGTCAGACTATGCGTGTCCAGGCGCAGGTGGTCGAGAATGTCCAGGCCGATTCCGGTCTGCTGGCTGAACTGGTCTCGCAAAGCCAGTCCGCGAGCGGCAGCCTGCAAGTAAGCCAAGCGACC
>DATCXY010000507.1:0-2682 GCA_036570585.1 Solimonas sp.
GCGCGTCGCGCCTTGTGTTCGTCGCCGATCGCAATCTGCCGTCGATCACCGAGCTGTCGGTGCGTGATGCCGAGGCGTTCTTCGGCAAGATGAAGCTGCCCGGCCACAAGCAGAAGATCGCCGACAAGATCATCAAGGAGATCGGCGCGCGGCTTGGTTTTCTCAACAACGTCGGTCTTGACTACCTGACGCTCGCGCGCAGCGCCGAGACACTGTCGGGCGGTGAAGCGCAGCGCATCCGCCTCGCGTCGCAGATCGGCGCCGGTCTGGTCGGCGTGATGTACGTGCTCGACGAGCCGAGCATCGGCCTGCACCAGCGCGACAACGAGCGCTTGCTGCAGACGCTGTTCCGGCTGCGCGATCTCGGCAACACCGTGGTCGTCGTCGAGCACGACGAGGACGCGATCCGCCATGCCGATCATGTCGTCGACATCGGTCCCGGTGCAGGTGTGCACGGTGGCCGCATCATTGCCGAAGGCACCCCCGCGCAGGTCGAGAAGAACAAGCATTCGGTTACCGGCCAGTATCTGTCCGGGGCCGCACGCATCGAAGTGCCGAAGCTGCGCACGCCGCGTCAGCCCGACAAGCACATCACGATCCGCAAGGCGCGCGGCAACAACCTGAAGAATGTCAACGCCGAGATTCCGCTCGGCATGATGACCTGCGTGACCGGCGTCTCCGGTTCCGGCAAGTCGACACTGATCAACGACACGCTGTACGCATATGCCGCGCGCCAGCTCAACAATGCCTCGACACAGCATGCGCTGTGCGATGGCATCGACGGCATTGACCAGCTCGACAAGGTCATCGACATCGACCAGTCGCCGATCGGCCGGACGCCGCGTTCGAACCCCGCAACCTACACGCAGCTGTTCACGCCGATCCGCGAACTGTTCGCCGGCGTGCCGGAATCGCGCGCGCGTGGCTATCAGGCCGGCCGCTTCAGCTTCAACGTCAAGGGCGGCCGCTGCGAGACCTGCGAAGGCGACGGCCTGATCAAGGTCGAGATGCATTTTTTGCCCGACGTCTACGTGGTCTGCGATACCTGCAAGGGTCGCCGCTACAACCGCGAGACGCTGGAGATCAAGTACAAGGGCAAGGGCATCGACGAAGTGCTGGCGATGACCGTCGAGGTCGCGCTGGAGTTCTTCAAGCCGGTGCCGGCGCTGCGCAAGAAGTTGGAGACGCTGATGGACGTCGGCCTGTCGTACATCACGCTCGGCCAGAACGCGACGACGCTGTCCGGCGGCGAAGCGCAGCGCGTGAAACTCGCCAAGGAGCTGTCGAAGCGCGATACCGGCCAGACGCTCTACATCCTCGACGAGCCGACCACCGGCCTGCACTTCCACGACGTCGCGCAGCTGCTCAAAGTGCTCGAACGCCTGCGCGATCACGGCAACACTGTGGTGATCATCGAACACAATCTCGACGTCATCAAAACCGCCGACTGGCTGATCGATCTCGGGCCCGAAGGCGGCAGCGGCGGCGGCGAAATCGTCGCGACCGGCACGCCGGAAGACGTGGCGAAGAACACGCGCTCGCACACCGGGCGCTTCCTCAAGCCGATGCTGAAGCGTTAGTGGACGTCTGAACCCGTGGTCGCTCCGATCCAGCTCGCCGACTACGCGTCCGTCGTGTTCTTCGTCGGCGCCGGCATGTCGGCCGAATCCGGCGTGCCGACGTATCGCGGTCGCGGCGGCATCTGGGGACAGTACGACTACAGGGAATATGCCTGCCAGCGCGCATTCGATCGCGACCCGCAGAAGGTCCTCGACTTCCACGAGTTGCGCCGCAGCCGCGTTCTCGACTGCGCACCGCACGCAGGTCACGACGCGCTCGCGCGTCTGCAGGCCGTGCATCCGCAGTTGCACGTCATCACGCAGAACATCGACGGCATGCTGCAGCGTGCCGGCGTTTCGGTGGCCGCCGAGCTGCACGGTTCGCTGTGGCGACTGCGCTGCGCGACGCATGGCGCGCGCGAAGATCTTGCGAGCGGCGCGTTCGCCACGCGTGCATGTCCGAGCTGCGGCAGGATGCTGCGTCCCGACATCATCTGGTTTGAAGATGCCGTCGACGAGCAGGTCTTCGAGGCAGCGGGCAAGCTGATTGCCGGCTGCGAGCTGTTCGTGGCGGTGGGCACCTCGGCGGTCGTCTATCCCGCGGCCAGCTTCATCCCGCTCGCACGGCGCGCCGGTGCGTTCATGGTCGAGATCAATCCCGAAGCGACCGAAGCATCTGCGCAGTTCGACCGCTGCCTCCGCGCACCGGCCAGTGCGACGATCGCGGCCGCGTTCCTGTAGGGGCGCCCCATGGGTGCGACCGGCTTCGCAGCAGAGCGTGTTGCGCCCATGGGGCGCTCCTACAAAGGCAGACGTTCCGGCGGCATCGCGCTTTCCAGCCACGCCGCGATCCGCTGTTCCAGCCAGTACGACAGACGGCCGCGCGGCCCTTCGGCAATGAAGCCCACGTGCCCGCCGCGACGCGTCAGTTCCAGCGTCACGTCGGGCGCCAGTGCTTCGGCCTTCGGCAGCATGCTGCGCGCCAGAAACGGATCATCGACGGCATTGATCACCAGGGTCGGCCGCGCGATCGATTTCAGGAACTGGCCGCTCTCGCAGCGCGCGTAGTAATCGCGCGCATCGCGAAAGCCGTGCAGCGGCGCGGTATAGGCATCGTCGAATT
>DATCXY010000508.1:0-5502 GCA_036570585.1 Solimonas sp.
CATCAGCCAAATCCTGCAGTCGTATGCGCAGGGGCAGCAGCCACAGGCGCCGGCGTGGTTGCCACCGCAGAACGTCGGACTGGTCGCGCGAATGTTCGACGGCTATTACAACGACCCGCGCCTGTCGGACGCGTTGAAGCCGCTGCTGGCGCGGCTGCAGATGCCGGTGATGAAAGCCGCACTCAATGATCCCAAATTCTTCGCCGACGCGGCGCATCCGGCGCGACGCGCGAGCAACAGCCTGTACGAACTGGCGCTGCAACTCGGTGCCAACGGCGCCAAGGTGCCCGACCACGCGTTCGAGGAGCTTCAAAGCCTGGTCGAGGAGGTGGCGCGCACCTTCCAGCTCGATCCGGCGCGACTCAAGCGCGCTGCTCCCGAACCGGTCGATGAGCGCGTCGCCGATCGCTTCCTGCTTGAGCAGGAGCGGACCGAAAAAAGCCGCAATCGGCAGCAGATTGAAAGGGTGCGACGCATCGTCGCGCACGAGCTGAAGATGCGGGTCGGTGCGCGGCAACTCGCACCGGGCGCGATGCGCCTGATGCTGTCGGGTTTCGGTCCGCGGCTGTGCGTCGACTACATCCGCGACGGCATCGACGGAGACGCCTGGAATGCGACGATGGCGCTGGTCGAGCAGGTGCTGCGCAGCCTCGACGAGTTCGGTACGCTCGATGCGGAGGCGCGCGTGCGTACTGAAGCCGAAGTGACCGCCGCGGTCACGAATCGTCTTGTCGATGTCGGCTTTGCCAAGGTCAAGCTGGAAGAACTGATCGCCGGTCTACTTGAGGCTTACCTCGAATCAGCTGCTTCGATGGCGGGCGGATCGTCGGGTGTGACTGAAGTCGACGTGGAGGCGGGTGTTGGCGCAGATGGACATGACGTCGCATCGCATGTGCCGGCAGCGACCAAGGCATCCGTGCCGGCGGTACCGCCGATCAGCCCCGAACAGGAGTTGCTTGGTCTGCTGTCGATCGTGCTGCTGCCCGATGGCTGGTTCACCGTACTCGACGCGACGACCCAGACCAAGCACTGGGTACGGGTCAAGGCGTACTACCCGGCCCAGCATTCGGTCTTGCTCGGGCATTACATGGAAGCGCGCTTTCTCAAACTGCGCACCGGCGTGTTCGCGACCGAGCTGGGCGCGGGTCGCATCGCGGCCATCGATCCGGCCCCCGAGTTGCAAAATGCCATTGCGCGGATCGTGGCACTGCCGATCACGCCGGAGCCGGCGGGGGCTATCGTCTGGTCGCAGGCCTGAGCGGTCTTCAAACGCTCTGAAGCGGGCGCGTATCCTTTAGCGTCACGCGCGGCGAGGTGTTGCGCGGCATTCGCAAGGACGAGCACCCGTGCATCCGGTCAAGGCATACAAGAACAACGAATTCCTGATGAGCGAGGCAGCGCGTGGTCTGCGCATCCTCTGTGAATACGCCGAGCCGGAGCGACGCTTCCGCCAGACCGGCGTTCGCAACACGGTGGCATTCTTCGGTTCGGCACGTGTGCGTGCCGGTCTCGGCGCCGATGGCCGAGACTGGTACGCGGAGACGGCGAAGCTCGCCGAGAAGCTCGCCGCCTGGACGCTGGAACAGCACGAACCTCGCGAGCGTTTCTTCATCTGCACCGGCGGCGGCCCCGGCATCATGGAGGCCGCGCACGCCGGTGGCGCGCGCGCGGATTCGGCGCTCAACGTCGGCTTGAACATTTCCCTGCCGTTCGAGCAGCAGCTAAACCCGTACGTCGACGACGCACACGCCTATCAGTTCCACTACTTTTTCATGCGCAAGTTCTGGTTGGTGAAACTTGCGCGTGGCGCCGTGTTCTTCCCTGGCGGATTCGGCACGCTCGATGAGTTGTTCGAATTGCTCACGCTGATGCAGACCGGCAAGGTCGTCAATATTCCGATCCTGCTCTACGGGCGTGAGTTCTGGGAGGGCCTGGTCGATTTCTCGCGCCTGGCCGAGCGCGGCCTGATTTCGCCGGACGACGTTTCCCTGTTTCGCTATTGCGACGACGTCGAATCGGCATTCGATATCCTCAGCACTGAATTGCAGCCACATCCACCGGAATCCGAAGGCGTGCGCTGAAGCGTCGCGGCTGCCCGCGGGCACGGTGGCTGGCGAGATCAGTCGTCGATGTCGAAGTCGAGCTCGTCGGCGATCAGATTGCGCAGACGACGTTCTTCCTGCAATTTCTCGACATCGCGCCAGTCGCGCGATTTCAGATGGTTGCTGGGTTGCTCCTCGACCGGAATGCTGTCGTCGTCGCCCGACTCTTCGCCGTCGTCGAACTCGTCGTAGCTTTTCGCGGCTTCGGGTTGTGCGGCCTGTTTCTTTGCTTTGCGCGGCATACCAGTCTCGACATCAAGCCTGCTGAACAATTCGGGATCACTTGGCGCGCGTTTTTAGCAGGCTTTTTTCGTCACGAAAAGGGGGCATTGTTTGCCCTTCATAATCAATGCTTTGAAGGCATCGCGGGCAGCGGCAGGCGGGTGGCTGCGCAAACTACGGCGAAGCCCGCCGACAGCTCGCGCGAAATCACTTGCCGCCCATTTGCGCGATCGCCATGACGGACCACCTCGCCGAGCCATGATCGCGGCGGGCAACAACGACGCAAACACGCCGCAAAGTGCTGGCGTTTTGGCAGCCGATCAGTAGAATACGCGTCCTCGTGTGGGGCGATAGCTCAGCTGGGAGAGCGCCGCGTTCGCAATGCGGAGGTCGAGGGTTCGATCCCCTTTCGCTCCACCATACGAAAGGCCAGGCCCGGAATCGTTCGCGATTCCGGGCTTTTTTGTGGTTCTTCCCTCCGCACGCCGGAAGCGGGAGACGTAGCCAGGCCAAGGCTCACGCAGTTCGGAGAAAAACCCTTTTGGCGGATCGCTTCGCGATGCGTGGAGCTCACGCCCTGAGCCAGTAGCTGGGTGATACTTCGCCACAGCATGGAATCCTCATCATCATTGTCGGCGCTGCCAGACTGCAGCACGGACGCGCTATTCGCGCGTCTCGCCGAGCCGGTCGATGCGCGACCCGTCGTCGTCTGCGCCAGCCATCGTCAGGCGCAGGCACTGCAGGCCGCGTTTGCCGGCACGCAGATCGCGCGCGGTGCCGAGGTCTGGGAAACGCCGCGAATCGTCGCGTTTCCGACCTTCGTTGCGACGCTTGATGTGTCGCCGCCACTTACGGAGGGCCACCAGATCGAGCCGGTCCTCAGTGAGGCTGAATCGCGTGTGCTGTGGCGGATCTGCGTCAATGAATCGCGCATCGGTGAGCCGCTGCTGCGCGCGGCCGACGCAGCGCAACTCGCGGGCGAGGCCTGGAATCTGTGCCACGAATATCGTCTGCCACTGCCACTCGATGATCACGGTTTCGCCGACGTCGAGCGCTTCAATGCGTGGGCTGCGGCCTACCAGCGCCAGCTTGATCGGCTCGCAGTACTGGATGCCCCGCTTGCCGAGCGGCAGATTCTGCAGCGTGTCCGCGGCGGCGAGATTGCATTGCCGGTCGCGGTGGTGCTGGCCGGTTTTGAAGATGTTTCGCCGCGACTCGCGGACTGGCTGGCCGCGCTGCGAGAGCGCGATGTGGACATGCGGTGCTTGAGGGACGAGCGACCTGCGCAGACACCGCGCTGCGTGGTCGCGGCTGACGGAGAGCGCGAGCTGCGCGCGGCAGCACAGTGGGCGCTTGCGCAGACACTTGATGATCCACAACGTCGCGTCGCCGTCGTCGTTACCGATCTTCAATCGCGGCGTGCGGCTGTGCAGCGCATTTTCGATGAAGTGTTGTGCCCGCAGTTCGATGCACCCGATGCGCACAGTCCACCGCGTCCATACAACCTCACGCTCGGCGTGCCGCTCGCTGACTGCGGCTTCGTGCAGACTGCGCTGCGTCTGCTGCAACTCGCCTCGGGCGAACTCGATGCGGCCGCGCTGAGCGCCTTGCTGTGTGCCGGCGATTGGGGCGAGGGTGAAGATGACCGCCTGGAACGTGGCGCACTCGATGCGCGGCTACGCCGTGACGGCTGGTTGCGGCTTGATCTGGATCGCCTGTTGCCGCTGGCGTCGCCGTCACTGCGGGCCCGCTGGCGAGCGCTGGCCTCCCTGTTGCCGACGCGACGGCAGACACCGGCGGAATGGAACGAGGCATTCACGAATTTTCTCGACGCCGCTGGCTGGCCGGGCCCGCGAGCGATCGACAGTGAAGAGTTCCAGGCGATGACGCGCTGGCGCGAAGTGCTGGTCGATTTCAGTCGTCTCGAACGCGTGCTGGGCCGCATTCCGCTGTCCGCAGCGGTTTCCGCCTTGCGTGAGCTCGCCGATCGCACCGTGTTCCAGCCGCAGTCCGGCGACGCGCGCGTGCAGGTCATGGGCCAGCTCGAAGCGCAGGGCCTGAGTTTCGATGCGTTGTGGGTGACCGGCATCGACGACGAACGTTTTCCGGCAGCCAGCCGTCCGCACCCGTTCATCCCACATCCGCTGCAACGAGCGCGAGCTTTGCCGCACGCCAGCGCCGAGCGCGAGCTGGCCTATGCCAAGACGCAGCTGGACGGTTGGCGGCGGCGCAGCGGCAGCGTGGTGCTCAGCCATGCGGCAGCCGAAGCGGGTACCGAGCTGGCGCCAAGTCCCTTGCTCGCGCCATGGCTCGACCGTATCGAGCGGCTCGATGTCGACGGTCTGCCGCAGTCCTGGCAGCAGAGCGCGGCGCGGGTGGATCTCGAAGCCGTGGACGATGCGCATGGCCCTGGACCGCGCGAAGGTGCCGTGCTGCGCGGCGGTACGAGCGTGCTCGGCGATCAGGCACGCTGTCCGTTCCGTGGTTATGCGCTGCATCGGCTCGCCATTCGTGCGCTGGAAACTCCGGCGCACGGTCTGCAAGCCTATGACCGCGGCAATCTCGTTCATGACGTGCTCGAACGTCTGTGGCTGGGCTGGCGCGAACAGCGCACGTTGCAGGCGCTCGGCGACACCGAGTTGCAGGCGCAGGTCGGTACGGCTGTTGATGATGCGCTGACGGCTTTGCAGAACAAGGCCCCTCAGCGGCTGCAACCGGTGATGCGTGAACTGGAAGCGCAACGACTGCGCGAGCTGATCCTTGCGTGGCTGGTGGTGGAGCGTGAGCGCGCCCCGTTCCAGGTGTTGAAGCTGGAGGCACGCGGGCCGGGTGAGGCGCAGACCGGAGAAGCGGTACGCGAATTCGAGGGGTTGCGATTGAGGCTGCGCCCGGATCGTGTCGATGTCGACGAGCGCGGGCAACGTATCGTGCTGGATTACAAGACCGGCGTGCGCAAGCCGGCACCGTGGACCGGTGGCCGGCCCGAAGATCCGCAGCTGCTGATGTACGCGCTGATCGAGCCGCAGGTTTCTGCCGTGGCCTTCGCGCGGCTCAGTGCTGGCGATGTCGGTTTGCAGGGGATTGCCGCCGATGAAGGCTACGGCCCCGGCATTGCCGCATACCGCGATGACAGAAGCACGCGCGACGCCGCGAGCTGGGACGCGTTGTTGGGCCGATG
>DATCXY010000509.1:0-11030 GCA_036570585.1 Solimonas sp.
TCCGTCCGCCGGCGTCGCCGGATGACTTTGCATGTACCGTGGCAATGCAGCTCGCTCCGGATGGTCAGGTGCTGTCGGCCAAGGTGGTCAGCAGCTGTGGCAATGGACCGCTCGATCGATCGGTGGAAGCAGCGGTCATCAAGGCCAGCCCGATGCCGCTGCCCAAGGAACCGAAAGCATTCGTGCCGAACGTGACGGTCAACTTCACGCCACGCGTTCAGTAGATATATTCATCGTAGGCTCATTCGTCCGCTTCACCCTTACCGTGCTCATGACCATGTTCAAACGACTTCTGATTCTGCTGGCCACGCTGCTCGGGCTGGCATCGGTGCCGGCCCAGGCGCAACTCGAGATCACCGTGACCGGCGGTGACGTCAGTGCGTTGCCGATCGCGATTGTGCCTTTCGCGCAGTCACCCAAAATGACGACCGATATCGCGCAGGTGATCGAGAATGATCTGGTGCGCAGCGGACGTTTCCGCGCGCTACCGCGAACGTCGATGCAACAGAAACCGAGCGAGCTGGCCGCATTCGACCCGACGCCATGGAAGGCGCAGGGCATGGATAACGTGGTGATCGGCAAGGTCTGGGACGACGGCAAAGGTGGCTTTGTCGTGCGCTTCTTTCTGGTCGACTCGCTGAGCGGCAAGCAGATCATCGCTTACGACTATCCAGTCCGCGATCTTTCGCAGTCGCGCTACGCCGCGCACTGGATCGCCGACAAGATCTACGAGCAGCTGCTCGGTGTGCCCGGCTACTTCAACACCAAAATTGCATACGTGGTGGCCAAGGGCCTCGGTTTCCAGCGCACGTACCAGCTCGTGATCGCCGATTCCGATGGCGAGAATCCGCAGTATCCGATCAATTCGCGCGAAACGATCATGTCGCCGGCCTGGTCACCCGATCGCAAACAGATCGCGCTGGTCGGTTATGAGCACGGACGTTCGGCGATCTATCTGTACTCGACCGAGAGCGGCAAGGTCACCAAGCTGATCAGCGAGAAGGGTATCAACGGCTCGCCGGCGTGGTCGCCCGATGGCAAGCGTTTGGCGTTCGTGCTGTCGTTCGAGAGCAATCCCGATATCTACGTGATGGACATGGCGTCGCGCAAGCGCACGCGCCTGACCGATCACTATGGCATTGATACCGAGCCGGCCTGGTCGCCGGACGGCAGCAAAATCGTGTTCACGTCGGATCGTGGCGGCAAGCCGCAGGTCTATGAAATGAGTTCGACGGGCGGCGAGCCGAAGCGCCTGACGTTCCAGGGTTCCCAGAACCAGCGTCCGAGCTTTTCCAGCGATGGCAAGTCCATCGTGTTCGTCAATACCGATGGCGGCCAGCGCATCGCGACCCAGGATCTGGCGAGTGGCAAGATGACCATTCTCAGCAGTGGTCCGCTCGATGAAGGTCCGTCGTATGCGCCAGGTGGCGCCGTGATAATCTATTCGTCGCAAGGCCCCAAGGGCCGGCAACTCGCAACGGTTTCGGTCGATGGGCGCGTGCGCCTGACGATGCGGCAAGCCGGTGGCGATGTGCAGGAACCATCCTGGTCCCCCTTGTTGCGATAGTCGTTGTCCATCCCAACCCTCTGTAATCGTTGCTCCGTAAGGGAGTCCATCATGATCAAGAATAAAGTTCTGTTGTCGCTCGTTGCTGTTTCCATGCTCGCACTCGGTGCCTGTGCGTCGAAGGGCGACAAAACCGCCAGCACGCCACCGCCGTCCGACAGCTCCGCTTACAACAGCACCGCCGGTGCCGGCACGCAGCTGGGCAACGCGGATGAAGATGCGCGCGCCGCCGCCGAACGTGCGTTGACCAACAACATCGTCTACTTCGACTACGACGCCACCGCGATCAAGCCGGAATACAGCTCGGTAATCGATGCCTACGCCAAGTATCTGGCCGCCAATCCGGTCGCCAAGGTCCGCATCGAAGGGCATACCGACGAACGTGGTTCGCGTGAGTACAACATCGCCCTCGGCGAGCGTCGTGCCAACACCGTCAAGGATGCGCTGGTCACCGAAGGTGTCTCGGCTGCGCAGATTGCCGTGATCAGCTACGGCGAAGAGCGCCCGGCTGCCGAAGGCCATGACGAGTCGGCGTGGTCGCAGAACCGTCGCGCGCAGATCATTCGTCAGTAAGATAGCGGTCTGATCCACCGTCCTACGGAGACGCAGCATGCGCCATACCCGTCTTGTCATCGTTGCATTCGCGGCCAGCTTCGCGGCCTGTGCGTCCGACTATGGCGGCAGTATCTCGGGCAAGGACGTGTTGTCTCCGCAGGAACGGCGTCTGCAGGCGGTCGAAGGCAATGTGGCCGTCCTGCAGCGTCGCCTGGATGCCGTGAATCTCACGGGCATGGACCAGCAAAACCGCAATCTGCGCGACGACGTGCGCAGCCTGCGCGGCGATGTCGAGAAAATGCGCTACGACCTCGATCAGCAGAAGCAACGCGATCAGGCCGTGGAAGCGCGCTTGCAGCGTCTGGAAGGTGGTGCTGTCGCAGCACCGCAAGCGGGTTACGGCACAGGCGATACCTACACGGCACCGGCGGCAGCTGCGCCGACAGCGGGCTACGCGCCACCCGCGGCAGCGCCGACGTCCACTTATTCCGTGCCGGCCGCCCCGCCACCGACGACGACAGGCACAGCGGCGAGCAGCAACAGCATTCCGACGACGACTGCGGTGCAGACGCCATCGGCGCCAAGCGGTACGACCTTGTCGCAAGGCAGCGGCCCTTCACCGGATGAAGAGGCGGCTTATCTGGCCGCGTTCGAATCGCTCAAGAATGGCAAGTATGACGATGCGCTCAAAGGCTTTCGTGGCCAATTGCAGCAATGGCCACAGGGGCAGTACGCAGACAATGCCTTGTACTGGAGTGGAGAGGCGTATTACGTGAAGCGGGATTACAAATCCGCACTGGCGGCGTTCCAGGCCGTGTTGCAGCGCTTTCCTCGCAGTGCCAAGACTCCGGATGCAATGCTCAAGTCTGGTCTCGTGCAGATGGATCTCGGTCAGGATGCCGAAGGTCGTGCGACGTTGCAGCGCGTGCTCAAGAGCTATCCGGGTACGAATGCCGCTCAGCTGGCGCAGCAGCGTTTGGCGCCCGGCAAGAAATAAACGGTAGCGCGTTGCCAGACAGTGCGCCTGCTGCGATTGCGTCGCGGCTCAAAATCACCGAGATTTTCCTGTCGGTCCAGGGCGAATCCTCGTCCGTGGGCTGGCCGACCGTGTTTGTGCGCCTCACCGGTTGCCCGCTGCGCTGCCATTACTGCGACACCGCTTATGCGTTTCATGGCGGGCAATGGCAATCGCTCGATGCGATTGTTGCCGAGGTCGCCCGACTCGGGGCACACCACGTCTGTGTGACGGGCGGCGAGCCGCTGGCACAGAAGAATTGCCTGCCGTTGCTGCAGCGTCTGTGCGATGCGGGCCATCGCGTGTCACTGGAAACCAGCGGTGCCATCGACATCAGCGCGGTCGACCCGCGGGTAGTGCGTGTGCTCGACATCAAGACGCCGGCATCCGGCGAAGTGGCGCGCAATCTCTGGTCGAATCTCGATGCGCTGCTGCCGCACGACGAAATCAAGTTCGTGATTTGTGATCGTGCCGATTACGACTGGGCACGCGAACGCATCGTCGAATACGGCCTCGACAACCGCTGTGCCGTGCTGCTCTCGCCGAGTCAGGCTCAGCTGGCACCGACACAACTGGTCGAATGGATTCTGGCCGACCGTCTGCCGGTGCGCTTCCAATTGCAATTGCACAAGATACTCTGGGGCGACACGCCGGGGCGCTGAAGGATTTTTGAGTGAACAGGAAGGCCGTTATTCTCTTGTCCGGTGGACTCGATTCCGCCACCGTGCTGGCACTCGCGCGCGAGCAGGGCTTCGAGCCGTACGCGCTGAGCGTGTCCTACGGCCAGCGCCATATCGCCGAACTCGCCGCTGCACAGCGCGTCGCCGATGCGCTCGGTGCGGTTCGCCATCAGACCATGCACGTCAATCTCGACGCCGTCGGCGGCTCCGCGCTCACCGATCGCAATATCGACGTACCGGAATCCGCGTCTCCGGCTGGCAGCATCCCCGTCACTTACGTGCCAGCCCGCAACACCCTGTTCCTGTCCTTGTCGCTGGGCTGGGCAGAAGTGCTTGGCGCGCAGGATCTGTTCATCGGCGTCAACGCCGTCGACTATTCCGGTTACCCGGACTGCCGGCCGGAATTCATTCGTGCGTTCGAGGCGCTGGCGACTGTGGCGACAAAGGCCGGCGTCGAAGGTCGCGGTTTTCGCATCCACGCGCCGCTGCTGACGATGAGCAAAGCCGACATCATTCGCGAAGGCGTGCGGCTTGGCGTCGACTACGGACTGACGGTGTCGTGCTACCAGGCCGACGAGCGGGGACACGCCTGCGGACGCTGTGATTCCTGTCGCCTGCGCAGCGCCGGCTTCGCTGAAGCCGGGGTGACCGACCCGACGCCGTATCGCGCGGGAAGCACCGAATAAGCCGCGAGGCTCGACAGTTCGCGACACTGTTGCAGTGTTCCCTCGCAGCGGCTCATTCGTTTATCATGCGCGACCTCGCGGGTCGTCAGACTGGCTCCGGGTCGTTAGCTCAGTCGGTAGAGCAGTTGGCTTTTAACCAATTGGTCGCTGGTTCGAATCCAGCACGACCCACCATTTCGCCACTGATCGCCGCGCGCATTGTCTCCCGTCGGGGAGTAGCTCAGCTTGGTAGAGCATCTGCTTTGGGAGCAGAGGGCCGCAGGTTCGAATCCTGTCTCCCCGACCATTCATCAATGACGTAGCTCGTTTTCGGGGCAACGCCTCCCTGAAGCCTTCCTGATCCTGCGTCGTCGCAGCGAGATGCCCGACGACGGATGTCGCGATGGGATGTGATCATGCCGTCAACCAGTGCGGTGGATTTCGCGGCGCGTTACGCTGTCGCGCTCCATCCATTCGACACATCATTCGACGCGCGACCTCATGACGAATAGCGCGCCATTGGCGAGGACATGAAGATCAGCACGGAAGTTCGACGGTATCCGGTTGCCGGAGGCATCGAGGTCGAGGCGGACGTGGGTGGCGATCCTGCACAGCCCGCGGTCATTCTTCTGCACGGCGGCGGCCAGACGCGTCACTCCTGGGGCGGCGCCTCGCGTGAACTGCTGCGGCAGGGATTTCACGTCATCAATCTCGACGCGCGCGGGCATGGCAACAGCGGCTGGGCACCCGATGGCGACTACTCGCTGGAGGTGATGGCCGACGATCTGCGTGCAGTGATTGCCACATTGCCATCACCACCGGCGCTGGTCGGTGCATCGATGGGCGGCTGCACGGCGTTGTATGCGGTGGGAACGAGCAGGGGCGCAATTGCCAGCGCGCTGGTGCTGGTCGATGTCGTGCCGCGCATCAACATGGAGGGCGGCAAGAAGATCGCCGACTTCATGGGCGCGCGGCCGGACGGCTTTGCGACACTGGAGGAGGCCTCCGATGCGGTCGCGGCTTACAACCCGCATCGACCGCGGCCCAAGGATATTTCCGGGCTCATGAAGAATCTTCGCTTGCGCGATGACGGCCGCCTGCATTGGCACTGGGATCCGCGGTTTTTCAAAAACGAGAAACGCATGGAGCCGCCGCAGTTCGCCGAGACGCTGCTTGTTGCCGCGGAACATGTCCGAATCCCGAGTCTGCTGGTGCGCGGCATGCAGAGTGACATCGTCTCCGAGGCCGGCGTACAGGAGTTTCGCGAGCACCTGCCGGCGCTGGAAGTCTACGACGTGGTTGGTGCCGGACACATGGTCGCCGGTGATCGCAACGACGCCTTCAACGATGGTGTGATCGGCTTTCTGCAGCGTCACCGCCCGCCCGCTTGAACGTCGGCTTCGGCTTGCACTGAACAAAAAGTGGCGGCATCGAGGCCGCCGCCTTTTTTGTTCTTCGCCAAACTGCTGGGCCGCAGCGATCCGCTGTTCTCCGTATCTCCGCTCACCGGAGAGGTGCTTGCGCGCAGGTAGTTGCTCAATCGCCTCATCTCCCTCTCCCCATACGCTGGAAGAGGGAGACGCAGTCAGAGAGATATGCAGTCAGGCCAGGATCCACGCAGCAAGTTGGAGAAGAACCCGTCCGCTGGCGCCGCGTCAGCTTTGCGTGGTCGCCAAGGCGGTGTTGAACGTCTTGCTGGGACGCATGATTGCGTCCATCTTCTTCGGGTCGGCGAGATAGTAGCCACCGATGTCGGCGGGCTTGCCCTGGACGTCCGCCATTTCTCCGACAATGGCCTTCTCGTTCTCGGTGAGAATTTTCGCCAGCGACGAGAAGCGCTTCTGCAGGAATTTGTCTTCAGTCTGTTTGGCGAGTTCCTGTGCCCAGTACATCGCCAGATAGAACTGGCTGCCGCGGTTGTCGAGCTGCCCGGTTTTCGGTGACGGATTCTTGCTGTTGTCGAGCAGCTTGCCGGTCGCGGTATCCAGTGTCTGAGCGAGAATCTTGGCCTGCGCGTTGCCAGTCTTGAGGCCGAGATCTTCGAGGCTGACCGCGAGCGCGAGGAATTCGCCGAGCGAGTCCCAGCGCAGGTGGTTTTCCTCGACAAGTTGTTTGACATGCTTCGGCGCCGAGCCGCCGGCGCCGGTCTCGTACATGCCGCCGCCGGCCATCAGCGGCACGATCGACAGCATCTTCGCGCTGGTGCCGAGTTCCATGATCGGGAACAGGTCGGTGAGGTAATCGCGCAGGATGTTGCCGGTCACCGAGATCGTGTCCTGTCCGCGAACGACGCGCTCGAGCGTGTAACGCATCGCGCGAACCTGCGACATGATCTCGATCTTCAGCCCCTTGATGTCGTACTCCTGCACATACTTCACGACCTTCTGAATCAGTTCGTGCTCGTGCGGACGGTACGGATCGAGCCAGAACACCGCCGGCATGCCCGAATTGCGCGCACGCGTCACGGCCAGCTTCACCCAATCGCGAATCGCCGCGTCCTTGGCCTGGCACATGCGCCAGATGTCACCGGCCTCCACGTTCTGCGTCAGCAGCACTTCGCCGGTATCGAGATCGGTGATGTTGGCGATGCCGTCTTCCGTAATCTCGAAGGTCTTGTCGTGCGAACCGTATTCCTCGGCCTGTTGCGCCATCAGGCCGACGTTGGGCACCGTGCCCATGGTCTTCGGATCGAAGGCGCCGTGCGTCTTGCAGAAGCTGATCATCTCCTGGTAGATGCGTGCGAAAGTCGATTCCGGCATCACCGCCTTGACGTCCTTCAGTCGGCCGTCGGCGCCCCACATCTTGCCGCCGTTGCGGATCATCGCCGGCATCGATGCGTCGACGATGATGTCGTTCGGCGAATGGAAATTGGTGATGCCCTTGGCCGAGTCGACCATTGCCAGCTCAGGGCGATGCTCGTGGCAAGCGTGCAGGTCGCGCATCACTTCTTCGTACTGGCTCTCCGGCAAGGTCTTGATCTTCTCGTAGAGCTGCGCCATGCCGTTGTTGACGTTGATGCCGAGCTCGTCGAACAGCTTGCCGTGCTTGGCGAATGCATCCTTGTAGAAAATCTTCACGCAGTGACCGAAGACGATCGGGTGCGAGACTTTCATCATCGTCGCCTTGACGTGCAGCGAGAACATCACGCCGGTCTTGTAGGCGTCATCGATTTGCTGCTCGTAGAACTCGAGCAGCGCTTTCTTGCTCATGAACATGCTGTCGATGATTTCCTTGTCCTGCAGGGAAACCTTCGGCTTGAGCACGATGGTCTTGCCGCTCTTGGTAATCAGCTCCATCTTCACGTCGCGCGCGCGGTCCAGCGTCAGCGACTTCTCGCCGTCATAGAAATCGCCGTGATGCATGTGCGAGACGTGACTGCGCGAAGCCTGGCTCCACTCGGCCATCGAGTGCGGATGCTTCCTGGCGTATTCCTTGACGGCCTTCGGCGCGCGGCGGTCGGAATTGCCTTCGCGCAATACCGGGTTGACGGCGCTGCCGAGCGCCTTCGAGTAGCGCTGGCGGATTTCCTGTTCCTTGTCGGTCTTCGGATTCTCCGGGTAGTCGGGAATCGCATAACCCTTGGCCTGCAGTTCCTTGATCGCGCTGTTGAGCTGGTTCACCGACGCGCTGATGTTCGGCAGCTTGATGATGTTGGTGTCCGGCTGCAGCGTCAGCTTGCCAAGCTCGGCCAGATTGTCCGGCACGCGCTGCGCTTCGGTGAGGTATTCCGGGAACAGGCCAAGGAGGCGTGCGGCGACCGAAATGTCGCTGGTCTCCACATTGATGCCGGCGGGTCCGGTAAACGCGCGGATGATCGGCAAAAACGCACAAGTCGCAAGCAGTGGCGCCTCATCAGTCAGTGTGTAAATGATGGTTGGCTGCTGATTGCTCATGGTTGATCTCGTCATTTTTGAGGGAATTCACCGCGCCATCCCTTGGCCCGGCGCGATGCTGCGCGTGGCTCAAACGCGGTCTCGAATCCTGTGCGGTAATCCGAAACCATGGCCGTGAGGCCACGCTGCTGCGATTTTACGGCACATCAGTGGATCGCTGCCGGCGCGTTTGGTTCATTTTCATGATGCGCCGGCAGTGTCCGTGATCATTCTTCCAGCACCACCAACAGATCCTTGCCATTGACGGTCGTGCCGGAGCTGACCAGCACCTGCTTGATGCGTGCATCGCGCGGCGCCGCGATGACGGTTTCCATCTTCATCGCCTCCAGTGAAATCAGCGGATCACCCTTGCGGACGACATCGCCAGCCTTGACTGCGACGAGCGACACCATGCCGGGCATCGGCGCGCCGATCTGGTTGATGTCACCTTCGGTGGCAGTCGGCCGCGCGTGCGCAGCCTTGGCGCCGGCGCGGTCGACGCGCACCGCGCGCGGCTGGCCATTGAGCTCGTAAAACAGCCGATCGGAGCCGTCGGCTTCGATCTCCGAGCGACCCTGCAGCCGGATCACCAGCGACTTGCCCTGGTCGATCTCGACCGCGATTTCTTCCTGCTCCTGCATGCCGTAGAAGAACGTGGTCGTCGGCAGACGCGAGACGTCGCCGTACTTCTTCACATGCTCGACGTAGTCCTGATAAACCTTCGGATACATCAACTGCGAGGCCAGATTCCGATCGGATAGCTCCTCGCCGAGCGCTTGTTCGGCAGCACTGCGTGCCGCTTCCAGGTCGATCGGCGGCAGGCTCTTGCCCGGACGTTCGGTCAGTGCCGGTTTGCCCTTCAGCACCTTGGCCTGCAGCGCCTTCGGCCAGCCTTCCGCAGGCAGGCCGAGGTCGCCGCGGAACAGCTGCACGACCGATTCCGGAAAATCGATCGGCTTGTCCGGATTCTCGACGTCGGCCGGCGTCAACTCGTTGGAGACCATGAACAGCGCCATGTCGCCGACCACCTTCGAGCTCGGCGTGACCTTGACGATGTCGCCGAACAACTGGTTGACATCGGCGTAGGCCCTGGAGACGTCCGCCCAGCGGGGCGCCAGGCCCAGCGCGCGTGCCTGCTCGCGCAGGTTGGTGTACTGGCCGCCCGGCATTTCATGGCGATAGACGTCGGCAGTGCCGGAGCGGATATCGGCCTCGAACGGTGCGTAGCGACGACGCACGTCTTCCCAATAATCGGAGAGCTGCTGCAGCGCTTCCAGATCAAGGCCCGGATCGCGTTCACTGCCCGACAGGCTGGCGGCGATCGCGCCGAGATTCGGCTGCGCGGTCAGGCCCGACATTGCATCGAGCGCGCCGTCGACGGCGTCGCAACCCGACTCGATCGCGGCGAGCACGCTGGCCGCGGCGATGCCGCTGGTGTCGTGCGTGTGGAAATGGATCGGCAGGCCAATTTCCTGCTTGAGCACGCGCACCAGTTCGCGCGCCGCGCGCGGCTTGCAGACGCCGGCCATGTCCTTGAGGCCGAGCACGTGGGCGCCTGCCTTCTCAAGCTGCTTGGCCATGTCGACGTAGTACTTGAGATTGAACTTCGGCCGGCCGGCGTCGAACAGATCGCCGGTATAGCAGATCGTGCCTTCGCAGACCGCACCGGCCTCGATCACTGCGTCCATCGCCACGCGCATGTTGTCGACCGCGTTCAGCGAATCGAACACGCGGAAGATGTCGACGCCGTTCTTCGCCGCCTGCTGCACAAAGAACTGCACGACGTTGTCCGCGTAGTTGGTGTAGCCGACCGCGTTGGCCGAGCGCAGCAGCATCTGCAGCGGCACGTTCGGAATCGCCTTGCGCAGTTGCGCGAGACGATCCCAGGGGTCTTCCTTGAGGAAGCGCAGCGCCACGTCGAAGGTTGCGCCGCCCCAGCATTCGATCGAGAACAATTCCGGCGCCAGCCGCGCGTAGTACGGCGCGATCGGCGTCATGTCGGCGGTGCGCATGCGCGTCGCGAACAGCGACTGGTGCGCATCGCGCATGGTCGTGTCGGTCAGCAACACGCGCTTCTGTTCCTTCATCCACTGCGCAAAGCCGGCCGGGCCGCGCTCGATCAGGATATCGCGCGTACCGGCAGGGGGCGGCAACGCCAGCTCCTTGCGCGGCAGGCAGGGCAGACGCGGTGGCGGCAGCGGCAGCTTCGGCGGTTCGCGGCCTTTCATTTCCGGGTTGCCGTTGACGATCACCTCGCCGATGAAACGCAGCAGTTTGGTGGCGCGGTCGCGACGCGGCGTGAACACGAACAGCTCAGGCGTCGTGTCGATGAAGCGGGTGATGCAGGCGCCGGATTTGAACTGCTCGTGATTGATGACGTTTTCAAGGAACGCGAGATTGGTCGACAGGCCGCGGATGCGGAACTCACGCAGCGCACGGTCCATGCGCGCGATCGCATCGCCCGTGGTCGGTGCCCAGGCCGTGACTTTGACCAGCAGCGAGTCGTAGTACGGCGTGACGACTGCGCCGCCGTAAGCCGTGCCGCCGTCGAGACGAATGCCGAAACCGGCCGGACTGCGATACGCGAGCAAGCGACCGTAGTCCGGCGTGAAGCCGTTTTCCGGATCTTCGGTGGTGACGCGGCATTGCAGCGCGTGACCATTGAGGCGCACCTGA
>DATCXY010000510.1:0-8530 GCA_036570585.1 Solimonas sp.
CCGACCCGCCGCTGCCGCCCCCGGTGCCGCCGCAGCACCCGCACCGGGCAACGATCGTGGTCGTGGCGGTCGCGATGACCGTGGTGGCCATCGCAAGGAATTGCATCTCGCCGAAGGCAAGGGCGGCAAGCGCGACAAGAAACAGCGCAAGCCATCCGGGCGTATCCGCGTCGACAACGTGCATGGCTTCGAGAAGCCGGTTGCACCGATCGTCCGTGAAGTCGAAGTGCCGGAAGCGATCACGGTTGGCGAGCTCGCCAACCGCATGGCGGTCAAGGCGGTCGAGCTCATCAAGGTGATGATGAAGAATGGCGTCATGGCCACGATCAACCAGGTGCTCGATCAGGACACCGCCGCGTTGATGGTCGAGGAAATGGGCCACAAGGCGCGCATGGTCAAGGCCAGCGACTTTGAGGACAGCCTTGAACAGGCGGTCACCGGCGAGTCTCAGGATGATGGCGAGCGCATGGCGCGTCCGCCGGTCGTCACCATCATGGGCCACGTCGATCACGGCAAGACGTCCTTGCTCGATTACGTCCGCAAAACCCGCGTCGCCGCGGGCGAGGCGGGTGGCATCACCCAGCATATTGGCGCGTATCACGTCGGCACCGAGAAGGGCATCATCACCTTCCTCGACACGCCAGGCCATGCGGCGTTCACGCGCATGCGTGCGCGTGGCGCGCAGGTCACCGATATCGTCATCATCGTCGTTGCGGCCGATGACGGCGTGATGCCGCAGACGCGCGAAGCGATCCAGCATGCCAAGGCCGCCAACGCACCGATGATCGTCGCGATCACCAAGGTCGACAAGCCGGATGCCGATCTTGATCGCGTCAAGAATGAACTGTCGAAGGAAGGCGTGATTCCCGAAGACTGGGGTGGCGATACCCAGATCGTCGGCGTGTCGGCGATGACCGGTGTCGGCATCGATGATCTGCTTGATGCGATCCTGGTGCAGGCGGAAATCCTGGAGCTAACGACGCCGGTCGAAACCCCCGCGCGTGGCAATATTCTCGAAGCGTCGATCGAAAAGGGCCGTGGTCCGGTTGCGACCGTGCTGGTTCGTGATGGCACGCTGCGGCAGGGTGATGTGATCCTGTCCGGGCCGCATTTCGGACGCGTGCGCGCGATGTTCGATGAGAACGGCAAGCCGGTGAAGGAAGCCGGTCCGTCGATTCCGGTTCAGGTGCTGGGCTTGTCCGGCGCGCCGGATGCCGGCGACGATGTGGTCGTGGTCGCCGATGAACGCAAGGCGCGCGAACTCGCGCAGCTGCGCGAGCAGAAGCAGCGTGAGCAGAAGCTGACGCACAATCAGGCGATCCGCATGGAGCAGGTCTTCGCGAGCATGGGGCAGGGCGAACAGAAGTCGCTCAACATCATGGTCAAGGCGGACGTGCAGGGCAGTGCCGAAGCGATCACCGAAGCGCTGCGCAAGATTCCCAGCGAAGAGGTCAAGGTCAACGTGCTGTCGACCGCGATCGGTGGCATCAACGAATCGGATGTCGATCTGGCGGTGGCATCGAAGGCGATCATCATCGGCTTCAACGTCCGCGCCGATGGCGCTGCGCGCAAGCGTATCCAGGATGCCGGTGTCGACGTCCGCTACTACTCGATCATCTACGAGATCATCGACGACGTGACCGACGCCGTTTCGGGCCTGCTCGGCACCGAGACGCGCGAACAGATCGTCGGCATTGCGCAGGTGCGCGATGTATTCCGCAGTTCGGTGATTGGCAATATCGCCGGCTGTCTGGTCATCGAGGGCCAGGTCCAGCGCAATCTGCCGATCCGCGTGCTGCGCAATCAGACCGTGGTCTATGAAGGCGTCCTTGAGTCACTACGTCGCTTCAAGGACGATGTCGCCAAGGTCGAGGCCGGTACTGAGTGCGGTATCGGCGTCAAGGACTACAACGACGTCAAGGCCGGCGACCAGATCGAGTGCTTCCAGCGCATCGAAGTCAAGCGCACCGTGCAAGCCGCGGCGGTTGCCTGATCATGCGGGCCGGGCGATGAGCCCGGCCCGGCATCTCGACTATGGCCACCATGAGAGAGTACCCGCGTACGCTTCGCATCCACACGCAATTGCAGGGCGAGCTGGCGATGCTGATTCGCGGCGAGCTGTCCGATCCGCGTGTTGCGGGGTTGACCGTGACCAAGGTCGACGTCTCGCCAGACCTGCGCAATGCGCGCGTCAGCATCAGCCTGCTCGGCGACGACGCGCTGCTCAAGGATGCACTCAAGGGGCTCAATCGCGCCGCCGGCAAGCTGCGCCATGAACTGGGTGAGCGTCTGCGTCTGCGTCATGTTCCGCAGCTGTATTTTGCCGCGGATACGGCGCTGCGCGAAGGTGATCGCATCAGCGCGCTGATCCGTGCGGCGGTACGCAGCGACGAACCCGAAGGCGTGGCGGGCGATGCGGTCGACGACAGCGCACCGGAATCCTGACGGCGGATGGCAGTTTCAAAACGGCCGCCGCGCCGCCAGCTCGACGGCATCCTGTTGCTCGACAAGCCGCTGGGTTTGAGTTCCAACGACGCGTTGCAGCGGGTCAAGCGTCTGTACAACGCGGACAAGGCTGGACATACCGGCAGTCTCGATCCACTGGCGACCGGCATGCTGCCGATCTGTTTCGGCGAAGCGACCAAACTCAGCGCCGTGCTGCTCGATTCGGACAAGCAATACGAAGCGCTGGTGCAACTCGGCGTGCAGACCACGACTGGCGACGCCGAGGGTGAGGCGATCGCACGATCCGATCCATCGCAGCTCAGCGAACAAGGGCTGCGCGCGGCAATGCAGGGGTTCATCGGCCCACAGCAGCAGGTGCCGCCGATGCACTCGGCGCTCAAGCGCGATGGCCGGCCGCTTTATGAGCTGGCCCGCGAGGGCCTGACGGTCGAACGTGCTGCACGCAACGTGACGATCATGGCGCTGGAACTGCTGTCATTCGGCGGCGACAGCTTCCGGATGCGGGTGCGTTGTTCCAAAGGCACCTATATCCGCACGCTGGCCGAAGACCTGTGTGCGGCAGTCGGTCAGCGCGCGCATCTGCGCGGCCTGAGACGCACGGCGGTGACGCCCTTCTGGGATCATCAGCCGGTCGATCTGGAAAGATTGCAGGAATTGTCTGGCGACTTTGCGGCGCTCGACGGCTTTTTGTTGAGCCCTGGGCAGGCGCTGAAGCATTGGCCGGCAGTGACGCTGGACGAGGTCGAGGCCGCGGCGTTCAGGCAGGGGCGGGTATTACAGCCGGCTGGGTTGGTCCGCGAGGCACGGCTGGCGGTTTACGGTCCGGACGATGCGCTGCTCGGTATCGCCCGGAGTGATGGCGACGGCTGTTTGAGGCCGCAACGCTGTCTGCTGGCAAGAGATTGAACGCTGCGCTGCGGGGTCTCGGCATTGCCGGAGCTGCAGCTGCCGTGATTCTTAACTTGTGATCAAGCCGTAGAAAAAGTTAATATATTGGACTTTGTAGAGATCAAAGAAATAGTTCGGAGCTGAAGGCAATGAGTTTGACGGTTGAACGCAAGGCGGACGTGGTGAGCAAGCATGCCCGCGCCAAGAATGACACGGGCTCGCCCGAGGTGCAGGTTGCTCTGTTGACGGAGCGCATCAATGTGCTCGCGCCGCATTTCGAGCAACACAAGAAGGACAATCACTCGCGCCGTGGCCTGCTGAAGATGGTCAATCAGCGCCGCCAGATGCTCGACTATCTGAAGCGCAAGGATGAACCCCGATACGTCAAGCTCATCGCCGAGCTCGGTCTGCGCCGCTAATCAGCGGCGCAGTCGTTTTCATCACCAGAATCTGGGGGTAGATCATGGCAGTACCTGCCACGCCCGCCGTGCCCGTCAAAAAGACGTTCCGCTACGGCAAGCATGAAGTAACGTTTGAAACCGCCGCCATCGCCCGTCAGGCGACTGCGGCTGTCATGGTTCATGTTGACGAGACCGTGGTATTCGTCAGCGTGGTCGGCAAAAAGGAAGCCAAGCCCGATCAGGACTTCTTCCCGCTGACCGTCGATTACATGGAACGTTTCTATGCCGGCGGCCGTATCCCCGGTGGTTTCTTCAAGCGCGAAGGCCGTCCGACCGAGAAGGAAACACTGACCTCGCGTCTGATCGATCGTCCGCTGCGTCCGCTGTTCCCGGACGGCTATTACAACGAAGTGCAGGTCGTCGCGATGGTGATGTCGCTGAACCCGGAAGTCTCGGGTGACATCCCGGCAATGCTCGGCGCCTCTGCGGCGATGGCCCTGTCGGGCCTGCCGTTCCAGGGCCCGATCGGTGCGGCGCGCGTCGGCTACAAGGACGGCAACTACCTGCTGAACCCGACCGAAACCGAGCTCGAAACCTCGGATCTCGATCTGGTCGTCGCCGGCACCAAAGATGCCGTGCTGATGGTCGAGTCGGAAGCCAAGATGCTGTCGGAGCCGGTCATGCTCGGCGCCGTGATGTTCGGCCACGAACAGATGCAGGCTGCGATCCAGGCGATCAACGAATTCGCCGCCGAAGCCGGCAAGGCCAAGTGGGACTGGAAGCCTGCCGATCGCAGCGCCGTCACCCAATTCGCTGCCAGCTACGAGGCGCAGGTTGCGCAGGCGTACACGCTGATGGACAAGCAGCAGCGCTATAGCGCGATGGGCGACGTCCGCAAGGCCGCCAGCGCGGCGCGTGCTGCCGACGCACCGTTCAGCGAGAACCAGCTGAAGGCCGAGCTCCATGAGCTCGAAGCCAAGGTCGTCCGCAACCGCATTCTCGATGGCTCGCCACGCATCGATGGTCGCGATCTGTTCACGGTGCGTCCGTTGTCGATGTCGGCCGGCGTATTGCCGCGCACCCATGGTTCGGCGCTGTTCACGCGCGGCGAAACCCAGGTGCTGGCAGTCACGACGCTCGGCACCGGCAAGGACTACCAGATCATCGACGCCGTGGAAGGCGAGTGGCATGAGCACTTCATGTTCCACTACAACTTCCCTCCGTACTGCGTCGGTGAAACCGGCCGCCTGAACGCGCCGAAGCGCCGCGAGATCGGCCACGGCCGTCTCGCCAAGCGTGGCGTCGCCGCCGTCATGCCGGATCTGGATCGCGAGTTCCCGTACATCGTGCGCGTCGTCTCGGAAGTCACCGAGTCGAATGGTTCATCGTCGATGGCGTCGGTCTGCGGCGCCTGTCTTTCGATGATGGACGCCGGCGTGCCGCTGAAGGCGCCGGTCGCCGGTGTCGCGATGGGCCTGATTCTCGAAGGCAGCCGTTGGGCCGTGCTGACCGACATCCTGGGCGACGAAGATCATCTCGGCGACATGGACTTCAAGGTGGCTGGCACCAAGGACGGCATCACCGCCCTGCAGATGGACATCAAGGTTGCCGGTATCACCGGCGAGATCATGGCGCAGGCGCTGACGCAGGCCAAGACCGCGCGTCTCGGCATTCTCGAGCAGATGGTGCAGGTGCTGCCGACGCCGCGTTCGCAGCTGTCGCCGTTCGCGCCGCGTATCTCGACGATCAAGATCAACCCGGACAAGATCCGCGAAGTGATTGGCAAGGGTGGCGCGACCATCCAGTCGATCACCAAGGAAACCGGCACGCAGATCGACATCTCCGACGACGGCACAATCAAGATCGCGGCAGTCGACGGCAAGGCAGCGGAAGCAGCCATCGCGCGCATCAACGCGCTGACCAAGGATGTCGAAGTCGGCACGATCTACGAAGGCAAGGTTGCCAAGATCATGGACTTCGGTGCGTTCGTGACGATCGCGCCGGGCAAGGATGGTCTGGTGCACATCTCGCAGCTCGCCGACAAGCGCGTCGAGAAGGTCGATGAAGTCGTCAAGGAAGGGCAGCTGGTTCGCGTCAAGGTTCTGGAAGTCAGCCGTGACGGCAAGATCCGCCTGTCGATGAAGTCCAGCGACGTCGGTCCTGAAGCGGCCTGATCCGCTTAATAAAGCTGCAGTAACGAAAACGGCGCACTTCGGTGCGCCGTTTTCGTTGGTCCCGATCGCGCCGTGTCGGCCTGGGCCTAGGGCCTGTTAACGCTATGGACACCGCTGTGACGGAGACCGTTTTGGCGCAGCGCAAGGCGCGAGGAGCGCCGTGTACTGAGCGTACACCAGCGACTCGCAACGCCGCGCTGCGCCAAAACGGTCCCGCCCCTGCGGGGTGCCATCAGATTTGCGGCCATGCGGCGTTGCTCCTCAGTCATTTGGAACCACCAAGTTCCTTCGTCGCGCCTTGCCTGGCCGCAAATCTGATGGCATCACAGCGGTGTCCATAGCGTTAGCAGGCCCTAGGGCATCGAGTCCTTCTGCGGTGGTGGCGCTTCGTCTTCGCGGCTGTTGCGACGCTTGATGACCTTGGCGCCATGCTGCAGGTTGTGCAGGAATTCCTTGCGGATCGAACGCCAGATCGGTACCTGACGATCGGCCATTTCCTTGAGCACCTGCAGCGGTTGCTGCGCCTGACCGAGCATTTGCCGCATCTGATCGGTGAAATGGTCCTGCTGTTCCTGGAACAGCCGCGCCGACAGTTCAAGATAGCGGCCGATGCTGTTCTGCATCGGATCGCCGTAGTAGCGGATGATGAATTCGAGCAGGTCGTTGGTGAAGATCGGATCGCCGCCTTCTTCCTGATCGGAGATCACCTGCAGCAGGATGCTGCGGGTGATGTCGTCATGCGTGCGCTTGTCCTCGACACGGAACTTCACATCCTGCAGCACCAGCTGACGAATTTCCTCGAGCGTGATGTAGCGGCTGATGTGCGTGTCGTAGAGGCGGCGGTTCGGATACTTCTTGATGATGCGGACGTCGGACATGAAAACTCGGGTCGCGATGCTTTGCTGCAGTGCAATAGCTTTGGGTCATCATGCCAGAACTAGGACTGGGGCTCCACCGCAGGCACGACTGCGGTGCCGACGCGCGCGATCCGCCATTGGGTCTGTGCCCAGTCCAGAATGGTGGCGGGGTCGGCTTCGCGCAGCGCCGGCGGCGGCTGTTGCTGCAGCCCGCGCAGGCAATCCCAGAGGTTGCGGCCGGCGCGGCTCGCGTCGATCGGTCTCGCATGATTCTGTTTCGACAGTTTCAGGCCATTGGTGTCGAGCATCACCGGCACGTGGTGATAACGCGGCGGCGGCCACGACAGCGCCTGCATCAGATGCAGCTGTGCGAATGTCGAACCGATCAGGTCGGCACCACGCACGACATCGCTGATCCGCTGCGCGTGTTCGTCGACGGCGCAGGCGAGGTGATAACCGAAGATGCCATCGCGGCGCTGCACGACAAAGTCGCCGAGCTCGTCGCGAAGCTCGCGCATCAGCAGGCCATGCACGCCATCGCCAAACCGCAGCGTTGTCTCGTCGACACGAAACCGGATGGCGTGTTCGCTGCTGGTCAGTGGTGTATCGCGGCAGGTACCGGCATAGACCGGGCCATCGGGGCCGGCGCGTCCGCTCGCTGCCAGTTCGGCGCGCGTGCAGCGACAGGCATAGAGGCGATGCTGCGCTCGCAAGGCATCCAGCGCGGCCTGATATTCGCCGAGATGTGCGGATTGGTAGCGCGGCATTTCGTCCCAGTGCAAACCGTGGCGTTCGAGCTGTTCCCGGATCTGCGCTTCGGCCCCGGGGACACAGCGCGGGCGGTCGAGATCGTCGATACGCAGCAGCCAGATGCCACTCCGCGTGCGCGCTTCCAGCCAGCTGGCGAGCGCGGTCATCAGCGAGCCGAGATGCAGCGGACCGCTAGGGGTCGGGGCGAAGCGGCCGCGATAGCCGAGGGCAGAGGGGTGAACGGTCATGGTTCTGCATGCAAACGGTGCGCTGGATCACAATGTGCGGCGCGCCGCATGGTACATTAACTACGGGTTGTAACTGTTTGAATCGAGATATGAGCTCCGATGGATCTCATGGCCGGTGCGTGATCGCGAAGCGAGGCGTTCGGGATGAGTCTTAAAGCCGTACTGTTTGATGTCGATGGCACCTTGGCCGATACCGAGGCGCTGGGGCATCGACCCGCCTACAACCGCGCATTCCGCAATCTCGGACTGGACTTCCGCTGGGGCCCCAAGCTCTATCGCAAGCTGTTGCGCCAGCCCGGTGGCCGCGAGCGGATCAAACACTATCTTCAGCATTATCAGCCCGAGCTTGGCGCCGAAACCGCCGAAGTCGAGCAGAATCTCGATGCCTGGGTCGCGAAGGTTCACACCCTCAAGTCACATTACTTCAAGCGCTACATGCGCCATGGCCGCGTGCCACTGCGCCCGGGCATCGCGCGCATCATGCGCGAGGCGCGTGGTTCCGGCGTGCGGCTGGCGATCGTCACCAACGCCAGTCTCAAGACGCTGCGGCCGGTACTGCGATACAGCATGGGGCCGGAACTGGCGGCCGAAGTGGAAATCATCGCCAGCGGCGAAGAAGTGCAGCACAAGAAGCCGGCCCCCGATCTGTATCAGCTGGCGATGCGCCGGCTCAATCTCGAACCGCACGAGTGCGTTGCGCTCGAAGATTCCGAGATGGGCTTGCGTGCAGCGGTCAGTGCCGGCCT
>DATCXY010000511.1:0-5413 GCA_036570585.1 Solimonas sp.
CTGGCATTACCAGACCACGCCCGGCGAAAGCTGGGATTTCAATTCGACGATGGACATCACGCTGGCGACGATCGACATCGACGGCAAGCCGCGCGACGTCATCATGCATGCGCCGAAGAACGGCTTCTTCTACGTGATCGACCGTGCGACCGGCAAGCTGATCTCGGCCGAAAAGCTCGGCAAGGTGACCTGGGCCAAGGGCATCGACATGAAGACCGGCCGGCCGATCGAGGTCAACGGCGCGCGCTACGAAGACGGCGAAGCGCTGATCTGGCCGGGTTCGGCGGGCCTGCACAACTGGCCGCCGATGAGCTACAGCCCGAACACCGGCCTGGTCTACATCCCGGCGCACGAGATGGCCGGCTACTACAACGACAAGGGCCGCGATCCGAAGACCTGGACGATGACGCCGGATGACGTGATGGGCCTGCGCGGCTTTTTCGACGACGTGCCGAAGAGCGCCGGCTCGGCGTCACTGCTGGCGTGGAATCCCGCCACGCAGAAGAAGGCCTGGGAGGAACCGGTGCCGGGCGCCAACAACGGCGGTGTGATGGCGACCGCCGGTGGCCTCGTGTTCCAGGGTCAGTCTGACGGCAAGTTCGTCGCGCATGATGCGAACACCGGCAAGCTCGTCTGGAGTTTCGACATGGGTGTCGGCTCGATGGGCTCGCCGATCAGCTACGAAGTCGACGGCAAGCAGTACATCAGCGTGCCGGCCGGCTGGGCCGGCGGCCAGATGCTGCTCGGCTCGCTGTCGGCGCAACACGGCTGGGTCGGCCGCAATCACCCTCGCCGCCTGCTGACCTTCGTGCTCGACGGCGACGCCAAACTGCCGCCGACCCCGCCACCGTCACAGGTCACGCCGCTCGATGCGCCCGAGTTCAAACTCGATCCGGCGCTCGCCGAGAAGGGCAAGCTGGTCTACAACCGCTGCGTGATCTGCCATGGCGTGTCGGCCGTGGCCGGCGGCTATGCGCCGGACCTGCGCGCGTCGCAGGTGCCGCTGTCGACCGCGGCATTTACCGCAATCGTCCGCGATGGCGGTCTGGTCGCGCGCGGCATGCCGCAATTCAGCGAACTGACTGACGAGCAGATCATCGAACTGCAGCACTACATCCGCGATCGCGCACGCTACCAGCCGTCGACCTGGGAAAAGATCAGCACGGCATGGCACTTCATCGTGCTGATGATCAAGATGAAGATTCTGGCGTTGATCGGCTGAAGCAAACACGTCCAGATGCAGGCGCGACGCAAGTTCACCATTCGCGGCTTGCGTCGCTCCGACAGAAGTTGAAACGACGCATCAGTTGCAGGAGCGACGCGAGCCGCGACCGCCGGTTCAGGACGCGGCGCGCCGCTCGCGCCGTCTCCGGATCAGCAACACGCAACCGGCAAGCAACACACCGGACAAGGCCGCACCCACCAGCATCACCGCCGCGGACGCGGTGACCATGCCGAGCTTGCGCATGACCTTCAGCACCGAGTCGATGGTCGGACCGATCGATTGTGGTGCAGGCGGGGGGACGACCGCGCCGTGGCCCTCCTCATCAAGCGTACGAACGAGCACAGCAGCCGGCGGCGGCTGATCGGTCGGTATCGCCTGTTGCACTGGCGGCGGCGGCTGATCGGGCACCGCGGTCTGTGGCGCAGGCGGTGGTGGCGCATCGGCGGCGAAAGCCCGCGGCAGCAGGCCGAAGGAAACAGCCAGCACAAACGCGAGGCCAGCCAGTGATCGAACGGAAGTCATTGGCGCATTTTACCCGTACCGGCATCCGGCTGGGCTCGGCGGGCACGCGCGTACAATCGAGCTCAGACGCGACCGCACGCGCAGCAAACAATCTTTCATGCACGCTCTGGTTTTCGACGGTGACCTGATCGTCACCATCCTGCAGATCATCGCCATCGACATCCTGCTCGGTGGCGACAATGCCGTGGTCATTGCCCTGGCCTGCCGCCAGCTGCCGCCGGCACTACGCAACAAGGGCATCCTCTGGGGCACATTCGGCGCGATCGCATTGCGCATCGTGCTGGTGTTCTTCGCACTCGAGCTGCTGGCGTTGCCATATCTGCGACTGATCGGCAGTCTGCTGCTGGTGTGGATCGGCATCAAGCTGATGCTGCCGCAGGATGACGATCCGCACGACAAGATTCCCGCCAGCACGCATCTGCTCGGCGCGATCCGCACGGTGATCATCGCCGACGCGGTGATGAGCCTCGACAACGTGGTGGCGATCGCCGGCGCCGCCGACGGTCATATCGGCCTGGTTGCGGCCGGCATCCTGATCAGCGTGCCGATCATCGTCTGGGGCAGCAAGCTGGTGCTGCGGCTGATGGACCGCTTTCCGATCGTCATCATGTTCGGCGCCGCACTGCTCGGCTGGATCGCCGGCGAGATGGCGATGGAAGATGGCGCGCTGCTGGCGCATACCGGCGCACTGCCGGCGTGGTCGCACTATGCCGTGTCACTCGCAACAGCCTTGCTTGTCGTGCTGATCGGCCGTTGGCTGGCGCGGCGGCGACCCGTATCGGCGACATAGATATCGTCGTCTGATGCCGACTGACGGTATCGCGGCTCACACCGACCGACGCAGCAACGGCGGAAGCTATTGTCAGCTGCGATCGCTGTTATTCAGTCTTCAGTGATCCGCGAATACTGCCTGGTATCCCGCATCCCGACATAAACCAGCAACGAGATCGCGATGCAGATCGTCACGTACCAGGCGTAGCCGCTTTCATGACCGATATGCTTGAACCACAGCGCGATGTATTCTGCGGTGCCACCGAAGATCGACACGGTCAGCGCGTACGGCAAGCCGACGCCGATCGCGCGGATCTCGGTCGGGAACAGCTCGGCTTTGACGATCGCATTGATCGATGTATAGCCGCTGACGATCAGCAGCGCGCCGAAGATCAGCCAGAACGCCCCCCAGACCGTTTGAATGTGCCCGAGCGTCGACAGGATCGGCACGGTCAGCGCCGTGCCGAGTACGCCGAACGCGATCAGGATCGGCCGCCGGCCGATTCGGTCAGACAGTGCGCCGATGACGGGTTGCAGCAACATGTAGAGGAACAGCGTCGCGGCGGAAATCAGCGTCGAATCCGCCTTGCTGAACCCGGCCGTGTTGACCAGATATTTCTGCATGTACGTGGTGTAGGTGTAGAACGCCAGCGTGCCGCCCATGGTCAGACCGACGACCGTCGCGAGCGCCTTCGGATGTTTGGCCAGTTCGCGCAGCAGGCTGGTATCGCGCGGCGCGCGGTGGCGCTGGAACGATTCGGTTTCCGCCATGTTGCGACGCAGGACCATCGCGACGATCGCGCAGCCGGCCCCGATCACGAACGGAATCCGCCAGCCCCAGCTCTCCAGCTGCGCCGGCGTCAACAGCACGAACTGCAGCAGGATCAGCACGCCGATGGCGAGCAGCTGCCCGGCGATCAGCGTCACGTACTGGAAGCTCGAATAGAAGCCGCGATGCGCACGCGTCGCCATTTCCGACAGATACGTGGCGGACGTGCCGTACTCGCCGCCGAGCGACAGCCCTTGCACCAGCCGCGAGATCACCAGCAGGATCGGCGCGGCGACGCCGATCGTCGCGTAGCCCGGTGTGCACGCAATCGCCAGCGAGCCGAAGCACATCAGCCATACCGACAACAGCAGTGCGGCCTTGCGGCCGTGGCGGTCGGCATACCAGCCGAGCAGCCAGCCGCCGATCGGACGCATCAGAAAGCCGATCGCGAACACCGCCGCGGTGTTGAGCAACTGTGTGGTGCGATCGCCTTCCGGAAAGAACGCCTTGGCGAAATACAGCGAAAACGCCGAATAGACGTACCAGTCGTACCACTCGACGAGATTGCCGATCGAGCCGCTGAAGATCGATCGGATGCGCGCGGCAGTGGTGTGCGGTGCGGCGACTTCCGACATCCGTGCTCCTCATCGCTGCGGCTCAGGCGCAGCCTCGGCACCGATTGTGCCGCATCGCGCCCGGCTGGCCGGTTGCGAATCGCGGTATTTCCTATAATCGCCGCCTTCTCGCGGCCCCCGACGCGATAACGACACGAGAGACTTCATGCGCGACCTCAAAGCACTCCGTCAAGCGGCTCTCGACTATCACGAGTTTCCGGTTCCGGGAAAACTCGCGGTCACGCCGACCAAGCAGATGACCAACCAGAGCGATCTGGCACTCGCCTACTCGCCCGGCGTCGCCGCCGCGTGCGAAGAGATCGTCAGCGATCCGGTCAACGCCTATCGCTACACCGCGCGCGGCAATCTCGTGGCCGTCGTCACCAACGGCACCGCGGTGCTCGGTCTGGGCGCGATCGGCCCGCTCGCTGCCAAGCCGGTGATGGAAGGCAAGGCCGTGCTGTTCAAGAAGTTCGCCGGCATCGACGTGTTCGACATCGAACTCGACCAGCGCGATCCGGACAAGCTGATCGAGATCATCAGTGCGCTCGAACCGACTTTCGGCGGCATCAATCTCGAAGACATCAAGGCGCCGGAGTGCGTCTACATCGAGCGCGAGCTGCGCAAGCGCATGAAGATCCCGGTGTTCCATGACGATCAGCATGGCACCGCGATCATCGTCGGCGCGGCCGTCACCAACGGTCTGATCGTCGTCGGCAAGAAGATCGATGACGTGAAGCTGGTGGTCAGCGGCGCCGGCGCCGCGGCGCTGGCCTGTGTCGAGCTGCTGGTCGATCTCGGCCTGCCGCGCCGGAACATCTGGCTGACTGACCTCGCCGGCGTGGTCTATGACGGCCGCACCGAACTGATGGACCCTGACAAGGCGCAGTACGCACAGAAGACCGACGCGCGCACCCTCGCCGAAGTGATCGATGGCGCCGACATGTTCCTCGGCCTGTCCGCCGGCGGCGTGCTCAAACCCGAGATGGTCGCGAAGATGGCGGCGCGGCCGTTGATCCTCGCACTCGCCAATCCGACGCCGGAGATCACGCCGGAAGCGATCAAGACCGTACGTGACGATGCCGTCATCGCCACCGGCCGCACCGACTATCCGAACCAGGTCAACAACGTCCTGTGCTTCCCGTTCATCTTCCGCGGCGCGCTCGATGTCGGTGCCACGACCATCACGCGCTCGATGGAGATCGCGGTCGTCAACGCGATCGCCGAACTCGCGCGTCAGGAACAAAGCGATGTCGTCGCGCAGGCTTACGGCATCGAGGATCTGAGCTTCGGCGCCGAATACATCATTCCCAAACCGTTCGACCCGCGCTTGATCGTGCAGATCGCGCCCGCCGTCGCGCGGGCGGCGATGGACGCCGGTGTCGCGTCACGGCCGATCGACGACTTCGACGCCTACCGTCAGCGCCTGCAGCAGTTCGTCTATCACAGCGGCACGCTGATGAAGCCGATCTTCGCCGCCGCGCGCAAGCTCGCACCGGACCAGAGCAGCAT
>DATCXY010000512.1:0-2112 GCA_036570585.1 Solimonas sp.
GACCTCCTCGCCATCGACGGTCACGCTGGTATTGAGGTCGAACTCGAGCCCCTGGCGCACTTTCCGCGCCTCGCCGATCCGTACATCGAAGTCATAGCCCTCGCCGCTGCCGAGACCCCGATGCTGGCGGATGTGATTGCGCACATGCACCAGTCCGAGCAGCGGCAACGGGAACCTCGGATTCGTCATCAGCTGCAGATGCAGCGCCGCTGCCATCACGTGCGGAAACGTGATCGGCAGATGATGGCTGTCGGCAAAGCCACAGACCTTCCGGTACTGCGACAACTGTTCGCCGGAGACGCGGACGTTCTTCACCTCGACACCGAGGTCGGGGAGCTTGGGCACGCCCTTGGGTTTGCGCAGCACCGTCGTCGCTGCTTTCAGATACAGGCCTTCGGCCGAGGGCATGCGGGCCAACGTGGTGTTCATCAGTTTCCCTTGTCAGTGATGGCAATGTTCGCGCGCCCGCCGTGAACTGACGCTGACAACGGGGCCATTACGGCAATTGCCGGTCGATGACCAGGTCCAGCGGTTCGCCGGCATCGGCGCGGGCCACAGGATGGCTGCCTTCGAGATCGCCGGACAGCGCCTGTGCGCCACCACTGGCGGTCAAACGGGCCGTGATCACCCAGCGCGGGAACGCCGACATCTTCATCGCCGGCATCATCGCTTCGCGATCATTGAGCGTGACCGTCAGCGGCAGTGTCGGCGTGTCGATACGCTGCACCGCGAGCGGCATCGGCGGGCCGCTTTCGGCCTTGGCGAACACGAGCAAGGTCATGCCGGGCTTGATCTGTGCCTTGAGTGCGTCGCTGATGCTGACGTGAACGACCAGTTGCAGGTCATCGCCGGGCACCGCCGCCTCGCCGGTCCGATCTTCGTTCTGCGCCGCGGTCGCCTTCGGCGGCAGCGTCTGACCGGCCTTGGCCGCCAGCTCCGGCAAATGTTGTTCGACGATCGCGCTGATGTCGTCCGGCAGATCCTGATCGCGCAATTTCAGCCAGTGCGCATAGGCCGTCGCGTAGTCGCCGTTCTGTAGCGCGGCCAGACCGCCGTACCACAAGCCTTCGACATTTCCGGGTTCGAGCTTCAGCGCCTGCTCGAACAGCGGCGCGCTCTGCGTCAGATCATGCTGCCCGGTGGACATGCCCTGTGCGGCGCCGGCCGCGACCAGCCACTCGGCCTGCGGCTGCTCGACCGACAGCGCATTGGCCCGCGCGTAGGCCTTGGTGGCGTCGGTAAAGCGCTGCAGCACCACGTACGAACGACCGAGCATGGCCCAGCCCTGCGCATCGTCGGGCTCATCGCGCAGGTGCGCGGTGAGCTTGGTGACCATGCCATCGATCATCTGTTGCTGCGCCGCGGCGGGATCGCGCTGTGCCAGCGCGATCAGGCCATGCGTGCGCCAGGAACCGGCCGCCCAATACGCGAGGCTGCTGGCCCCCACCAGCAGCACGATCACCACCAGCGTCCAGCGCAGATGCCGCGGCGGCGCACTGCTCAACACATCGACCGGCGCGCCGGCTTCGGCATCACGCAACAGCCTCAGCGCGGCTTCGTCGCGCAGCTGCTGCGCCGATTCGGCGTCGAGCGTGGCCGTCGCCAGATCGGCATCGATCTCGCCGACTCGCGTCTGGTAAGCGGCGACGTTGGCACTGCGGCGAGGCTGCGTCAGCGGCGCGACACGGCGCCACAGTGGCCGCGTCAACCACAGGCCGGCGATCGCAATCACCAGCCCCATCGCCAGAAAACCGGTCATGCAGGTGGCCCTTTCGCGGAATCGTCGTTTTTGCTTTGCTCGCCATCGATCAGCCGTGCCAGCGCCGCGTTGTCGAGAATCGGGGTGATGCCCTTGCGTCGGCTGCGCGCAAAACGCACGGCGATCAACAGGGCGATCAGCAGCACTGCGAACGGACCGGTCCAGAGCAGCCAAGTCAGCGGCTTGAACGGTGGCCGGTACAACACGAAATCACCGTAGCGATCGGTCAGATAGCGCTTGATCTCGGCATCACTCTTGCCCGCGGCAACCTGCGCGTAAACCTGCCTGCGCAGGTCGTCCGCCAGCTCTGCACTGGAATCGGCGATGGTCTCGTTCTGGCACACCAGGCAGCG
>DATCXY010000513.1:0-5033 GCA_036570585.1 Solimonas sp.
CGCCGGCGATGCGGAGCTTGACTACGAAGGTGGCCGCTACAGTGCCGCCAATCTCTACGATGCCTTGAAAGAAGGGTTCTACGGGAAACTGTGATGGCCAACGACAGCAAGAAGCGGGTGCACATCGATCAGAAGATCGTCGGCTGGTCGGTATTGCGTGGACCCGCCAACGACGCGGCAGCCGACGTCGATCCCTTGAGCCTGCGCATCGACCGGCGCGAGGAAGGCAGCTGGGAGTCGGTGACGACCAAGATCAATCTGACCTCGGCCAGCGGCAGCAAGACGCTGTATTTCGTCATTGGTTTCGGTGTCGTTTGCGGGTGGATCGCGGGCGAACGCGTCTGCATCGAACGACCGCTGGAATTCTTTGTGCCGGCCGGCCAGACCTCGGCGGAACATCAGTGGGTATCGGCGACGATGCGTACCTTGTCGCTGGCCGCACGCGGCGGCTTTCTGGTCAAGGCGCTGGCCGACCTGCGCAAGGTCTCGTGGGATCGCGGCCCGGTCTGGTACGGACGCAGCAAATCCGGCAAGGGTCTCGTCCACGACTCGGAAGTCGCCGCGATCGCCTGGGCGATCCAGCAGGAACTGCAGCGGCGCGGCTATCTTGATGAAGCCGGCAACGAACGTGCGGTCGCCGAACTGGCCGCGCAGTACGAAAAGACCCGCGCGTTTCGCGACAGCCTGCCGATCGACAACCCGCAGCCCGTTGCGCCGCCTGACGCGGCGTCACTCCCTGGCGTGCTCGCCGAACGCTGCCCGCAATGCCGCGGCGAGATGGCGATGAAAGACGGCTGTGCGACCTGTCTGGATTGCGCATATTCGAAATGCGGCTGAGCGGATCGCAGCGGCTGAGGATTTTTCGCCTTGGGGAATTCGTCGTTTTTGCCTAGCATGCGGCCATGCCCTTTGAAGAGAGCGTCATGCGCCGCCCACAAATTCCCGCCTTTGCCGCCTTGACCGGCAGCCTGGTGCTGCTGTGCGTTGCCGCCTGTGCGGTGAAACCCGAAGTTCCCGCGACCGAAGTTCCGGCGACGGTCGCAGCGACACCGGCCAGCGGCGTCGCCGAGCCGACAGCACCGACAGCGTCCAATTGGGACGGACACGTCAAACAGTTCGAGGAAGCGTATTTCGCGGCCCATCCGGTGTTCGCGGTGCAGGAGGGCCGGCACGAGTTCGACGGGCGGCTGCCGGATTGGAGCGAAGCCAAACTGCAGCAACAGATCGTGTGGTTGCAGACACAACGCAGCAGCACGCAGGCATACAGCGACGCGATGCTGACACCCGAACAGCAGTTCCAGCGCGACTACGTGCTCGCGCGCATCGATGGTGAATTGTTCTGGCGCGTCGACGCCGATCAGCCGCATCGCAACCCATCGTTCTATACCGGCGCGCTTGATCCGAGCGTCTATCTGACGCGGCCGTACGCGCCCTTGCCGCAGCGCCTGACGGCGTTCATCGCCTACGCCAATGCAGTGCCGGCCGCGGCGGCGCAAATCCGCGCGAACCTGAAAACGCCGATGCCGAAGACTTTCGTCACACTGGGCATCAACGGCTTTGGCGGCTTCGCCGAGTTCTACCGCAAGGACGTGCCGGCGGTATTCGCCGACGTCAACGACGCCACGTTGCAGCAACAGCTGAAGATCGCGCTTGAAGGCGCCGCCGCCGCGATGGACGGACTCGCCGACTGGCTCAAGCACGAAGCGCCGAAGGCCAACGATGATTTTGCACTCGGTGCCGAACGCTTCCGCAAGATGCTGTACGCGACCGAGCGCGTCGACACGCCGTTGGCACAGTTGGAGTCGATCGGCCGCACCGACCTGCTGCGCAATTTGCGAGCGCTGAAACGTGCCTGCGCGGATTACGCACCTCAGCAGAGTGTCGAGAACTGCGTGCTGAAGATGAATCTCGACAAGCCCGAGGCCGGTCCAGTTGCCGAAGCACGAAAGCAGCTGGTGATGCTGCGGCAGTTCGTGGTCGACAAGAAGCTGGTCAGTATCCCGAGCGATGAGCTGGCACTGGTCAACGAGGCGCCACCGTTCAATCGCTGGAACTCGGCCTACATCGATATTCCGGGGCCGTCCGACAAGGGCATGCCGTCGACCTATTACATCGCGCCGCCCGACCCGAGCTGGTCGAAAGCCGATCAGGATGCCTACATCCCGGGCAAGGACGGTCTGCTGTTCACGTCGGCGCACGAGGTCTGGCCCGGGCACTTTCTGCAGTTCCTGCATTCGAACCGTTCGTCCTTCGAGTTCGGCCAGCTGTTCCTCAGCTATGCGTTCGTCGAAGGTTGGGCGCATTACGCCGAGCAGATGATGTGGGATGCCGGTCTTGGCCGTGGCGCCGCCGAGGTCCACATCGGCCAGCTCAGCAATGCGTTGCTGCGCGACGTGCGCTTCCTGTGCGCGATCGGCCTGCATACGCAAAACATGAGCGTGCAGACCTGCGAAGGCATGTTCCGCAAGCTCGCGTTTCAGGATCCGGGCAACGCACGGCAGCAGGCGGCACGCGGCACCTACGATCCGGCGTATCTGAATTACACCCTCGGCAAGCTGATGATCATGAAGCTGCGCAGCGACTGGACGGCCACGCACGGCGGCCGCGCCGGCTGGCATGATTTTCACGACCAGTTCCTCTCGTACGGCGGCCCGCCGATCCCGCTGGTGCGCGCGCAGATGCTCGGCAAGGATGGCGGCGGATCGCTGTTCTGAACTGTTGTGGGCTCTAGATCGGCACCCGCGTGCTGAGCTGGATCACGGAACTGTCGGGCAGACAGAAATATTCGGCGGCATTGCTGGCGCGCGCGCTCATCATCACGAACAGGCGTTCCCGCCACAGCGCCATGCCTTGGCCCGGCGTGGGCACGGCGGTGAGGCGGCTGAGGAAATAGGTCACGTCATCCGGGTCGTCGTCGAGGCGCAGCCCCTGATGCTTGTTGCACAGCTGCAGCGCGCGCGGCACATCCGGTACGTTCATGAAGCCGAACTTCATCGTGATGCGCCAGAAGCCGTTGCCGAACGGCTGTAGTGTCGTGCGCTTGTCCATGCCGACCCATGGTTCTTCGACGAACACGAGGTGCAATACGATGTTGCGCTCGTGCAGCACCTTGTTGTGGCGCAGATTGCTGGCCAGCGCCTGCGGTACGCGATTCGGTGTGGCGACCAGATAGATTGCGGTGCCGGCGACGCGCGGATACGACTTGCCGGTGACGTCTTCGACGAAAGCCTTGAGATCGAGATCCTGGTCCGGACTGTTTTCCAGAATCAGCGCGCGACCGCGGCGCCAGGTACTCATCAGCACGAACAGCGCCGCACCGAGCGCCAGCGGCAACCAGCCGCCATCCGGCAACTTGAGGATGCAGCCGCCGACCATCAGCACGTCGAGCGACAGAAAGAACATGGAAATCGCCGCGCCCGGCACCGGCCCGAGTTTCCAGTGCTGCGACATCACGAAGAATGCGAGAAACGAAGTGGTCATCATCGTCAGCGTCACGGCGATGCCGTACGCGCCGGCCAGAGCCGACGAACTGCCGAACATTTCGACGACCGCGATCACGGCCACCATCAGCGTGAAGTTCACGCCCGGCATGTAGATCTGGCCGGCCTCGCGCGCCGAGGTGTAGCGCACCGCCATGCGTGGCAGGAAACCGAGCTGGATCGCCTGCTTGGTCACTGAGTACGCGCCGGTAATGACCGCCTGCGAGGCGATGATCGCGGCCAGCGTTGCGAGCACCAGCGCCGGGATCAGCAGCATTTTCGGAAACATGCGGAAGAACGGATTGTCAGCCGCTTCCGGATGCGCGAGCAGCAGGGCGCCCTGACCCATGTAATTGAGTGCCAGACCCGGCAACACGACGCTGACCCACGCGAGCTGGATCGGCTTGCGGCCGAAATGGCCGAGATCCGCGTACAAGGCTTCGGCACCGGTCAGCGCCAGCACGATCGCACTCATCGCCGCGAACATTTTCCAGCCGCGCGAGACGAGGAAGTCCCAGGCATGCAGCGGATTGAGCGCCGCGAGAATCTGCGGCTGCTGGACGATGTGGCCAATGCCGCTGACGCCGAGCACGATGAACCACAACAGCAGCACCGGTCCGAATGCCTTGCCGACCTTGCCAGTGCCGAAACGCTGGATCATGAACAGGCCGATCAGGATCACCAGGCTGCCGCTCACGACATAGCGGTCGAGCGACGGCGCGACCACTTCCAGACCCTCCATCGCACCGACCACGGAAATCGCCGGCGTGATCACGCCGTCGCCGTAGAACAGCGTCGCGCCACAAACACCGATCAACAGCAAGGCGCCGCGCAGCTTGCGGTTCCTGGTCGAGCGCGAGGCCAGCGAGGCCAGCGCCAGGATGCCGCCCTCGCCGTGGTGGTCGGCACGCAAGATCAGCAGCACGTACTTGAGTGTCACTACCAGCACCAGCGCCCAGAGGATGACCGATACGGCGCCGACGATGTTCGGACCATCGAGCGGAACGCCAGCCAATGGGCCGAAGACCTCCTTGATGGTGTACAACGGGCTGGTGCCGATGTCGCCATAAACCACGCCGAGTGCACCGAGCGTCAGCGCCGCGCCACCGGATTTTCGCAAGGTACCGGCCGGGTTTGATTGCGCGTCCGGCCGCGCCGGAAATGCGGGGTCGGTCAGCATCAGCGTCGCGGGCCTGAGGCGGTCTGGAGTCCCGTCATGCAGCATCTCGATGATGGAAGAGCGTGGATCATCGTGCCTTGCATCTGAATCGCCGGTATCTCATCGCGACACGGCTCAGAAATGCGCCAGATGCCCGCCATCGACGGCAAGCGTCTGCCCGGTGATGTACGACGCCGCGGGCGATGCGAGAAAGCAGACGACGCCGGCGATTTCGGCAGGCGCCCCCCAGCGGCCGAGCGAGGTGCGTTGTGCCAGCCAGCGGCCGATCGTGGCGTCGTCGATCATCTCGCGATTCGCCTCGGTGGCGAAATAGCCGGGCGCGATCGCATTGACGGTGATGCCGCGCGGCCCGAGTTCGGCGGCGAGTGCACGGG
>DATCXY010000514.1:0-2360 GCA_036570585.1 Solimonas sp.
ACCGGACTATCGGCTCCGATGATCGCAATCTCAAACCGCTTCGACATGCACGCTCCAAATGAAAAACCCGTCCGCGCAAAGCCCGGACGGGTGGTCGGGTCGCCATTCTAGCGATGCGCCAGCCGATCCTGCTTGCTTGGACTTCGCGCGCGACGGGGTTGCGAGATGCCGCGCGCAGTAACTCAGGCAAGCAGGATGCGCAACATTCTCCGCAGCGGTTCAGCCGCTCCCCACAGCAATTGATCGCCGATCACGAACACGGAGATGTATTCCGGTCCGATATTGAGTTTGCGCACGCGACCGACACCGACCTGCAGGCCGCCCGTGATCGATGCCGGCGTCAGCTCCTTGACGGTGATCGCGCGATCGTTAGGCACCCACTTGACCCAGTCGTTGCCGGCGCGAATCAGCGTCTCGATCTCGCCGAGCGGCAGGTCGCGCTTGAGTTTGATCGTCAGCGCGAGGCTATGGCAACGCATTGCGCCGATGCGCACGCACAGGCCATCGACCGGAACCGGCGTGGCGTTGCCCAAGATCTTGTTGACCTCCGCCTGCCCTTTCCATTCTTCCTTGGACTGGCCGTTGTCGAGTTGCGCATCGATCCACGGAATCAGACCACCGGCGAGCGGCGCACCGAAGAATTCCGACGGCACATCTTCACGAATCGTTGCCGCGACCTTGCGGTCGATGTCGAGGATCGCCGACGCCGGCGTCGCCAGCTCATCGGCCACTGCGGCGTGCACGACACCCATGCCCTTCAGCAGTTCGCGCATGTGGTTGGCGCCGCCGCCGGACGCCGCCTGGTACGTCATCGAGCTGACCCAGTCGACGAGTCCGGCACGGAACAGGCCGCCGACGCCCATCAGCAGGATCGAGTTCGTGCAGTTGCCGCCGATGTAGTTCTTCACGCCGCGCGCGAGCGCCGCGTCGATCACGCCGCGATTGACCGGATCGAGCACGATCACCGCGTCGTCCTTCATGCGCAGGCTACTCGCCGCGTCGATCCAGTAGCCATCCCAGCCACTCGCGCGCAGCTTCGGGAAGATGTCGTTCGTGTAGTCACCGCCCTGGCAGCTGATGATCACGTCCATCGCGCGCAGCGCGTCGATGCTGTTGGCGTCCTTCAGCGCCGGCGTGTCCTTGCCGGCGATTTTCGGGCCGGCGCCGCCAGCGCTCGACGTGCTGAAGAAATGCGCTTCGATCAACGCAAAGTCGTTTTCCTCCTGCATCCGCTGCATCAGCACCGAACCGACCATGCCGCGCCAACCGACCAAACCTACCTTCTTCATGTTTCTCTCACACCTTGGGAATGGCGTGCACGCTCAGGCGTGCATCGCGATGAAAACCAGAAAACCGAGCCAGCCGAGAAATGCGCCGATCGTCGCGTAGATGCCGAAACGCACATAGCGGAACTTGATCTGCAGAATCGAGGCCTTGGCGTGGACGCTCGCCAGCATGTGCCGCTTGATCTGCTGCGCACTCGCGCCAAGGAAAGCTGCGCTGAATGTCGCGGCCGACTGCGCGGCGATGCGCGGCGACGCAAACAGCTCGCCGCTCGCCGCCGCATCCGCCGCGCGCGCGTGGCGCGGATAGGCGACCGACAGCGCGTGGTAAATCGCCAGCGCCGACATCAGCACCGCCGGCAGCAGGCTCAACAGCAACAGCCAGGAGTGCCGCAGTTCGTCCGCTTCGCGCAGAAAGCTCACGGCAACGTTGACGGCACCGGCGATCAGCACCGAGTTCGCGGCGAGGATCAGGTTGGCCTTCATGTCGGCGCGCGCGATCTGCTGTTCCAGATCCTGATACAGCGTCGTCAGCAGCCGCGTCAGATCGAGCGGATAGTCGTCGAACTTCTGTTCGGGCAGGCTCATGTCGTTTCAACGGCGCAATGCTGCGACGATCGCATTGCCCATTTCGCGTGTGCCGATCGCCGCCTCGCCAGCCTGCGCGATATCGCCGGTGCGGACACCGTCGTTCAGCACCTGCTTGACCGCCGCGTCGATGCGATCGGCGATGTCGCCGCGATCGAAACTGTATTTGAACATCATGCCGACCGACAGGATGGTCGCGATCGGGTTCGCCTTGTTCTGGCCGGCAATGTCCGGCGCACTGCCGTGGATCGGCTCGTACATGCCCTTGTTGTTGATGTCGAGCGAAGCCGACGGCAGCAAGCCGATCGAGCCGCACAGCATCGACGCCTCGTCGGACAGGATGTCGCCGAAGATATTGCCGGTGACAATGACGTCGAACTGCTTCGGCCGGCGCACCAGCTGCATCGCCGCATTGTCGACATACATGTGGCTGAGTTCGACGTCCGGATAGTCCTTGGCGACGCGGATCACGACTTCACGCCACAGACG
>DATCXY010000515.1:0-2251 GCA_036570585.1 Solimonas sp.
GCTCGGTCGACGCCTGATAGTTCGCGTAAAACGGAGGGCAGTCGATGAAGAATGACCAGACCTTCTCGCGCTCTGCACCGACCGGCTCGCGCCAGGTCGCGCGGAACGCCTGCGTGGCGAGCTGGAATTCGATCTCCGGGCTCGCGACGATGTTGAGATACCACTCCGGATGGTGGTCGGCGCCACCCTTGGAACCGCAGATCACCACTTCGCCGCCGATGTCGGCGTAACACAGCGGCGTGATGAAGGTCTTGCCGCTCTTGCGGCCTCGGTACTTGATCAGGCAATGCGTTGCGAACGCGCGGCCGCCGACAGCGGTGATGTCCATGATGTGGCCTTCGACACCGCCCGAACGCAGATATGCGAGGCGGTGCTCGCCGACCCAGTCGCGCCGGACAGCGGAAATCGCCGCGGAAGATTCGTTGCTCATCGGTATTTCTCCTCGTGGTGCATTGATCGGTGTGCGCGTGGCAGCTTAGTTGCCGTACTTCAATTCGATGCGCGTGGCTTCACCGGCGGGACCCATCGGCGAGTCGTATTCGATGACCGAACAGACTGGATTGGCGTGGCTGGCGAACAGTCTGTCCTCGTCTTCCTTGACGGCATCGAGGCGGTCAGGCGCGGCGATGATCTTTTGCGAGCGCTCGAAGTCTTCGCGGCTGTTCCACCAGATTTCCATGATGCAGTCGAAGCCCGGATCGTGGATCGCGCCGGTCACCGGATTCTTCTCGGGCTTCAGATAGCGGCGCACATAGCGCACTGCGTTCGGAATCGACGGTGCGCGGCCCTGCCGTTTCGACAGCTGCGAGTGCTGGTTCTCGTAGTAGTCCATGAATTCGTCCAGCGTCATGTCCGGACGCTTGCGGAAAAAGCAGATCTGTTTGAACACGGTGCGGTCTCCTTCGCCTTTGTCTGGTCTGCGCCCCGTCGAGCCATTTGATTCGACGATGAATCACACACAGATCATCATTGTTGTCCATTTATACTAGGCAGATCGAGCGAAAACTGCGAGCCGGTGTGTATCTCGACACAGCCGCTTGCTATGCTGCTGGCCCCGCCTGACCCGTCCGGTTCGACGCGCGAGCGGTGTCGAGACGCAGGATCTGCGGCTGGAAAAGATCGCCAGACAAGCAGGCATTGAGAAACAATCCGAAGGAGCAGGCCAGTCATGTTCGAAGTCCATGATCTCTCACCGCGCGCGGGCAGCGAGATTCGTATCGGCAAGCAGGATTTGCTCAGCGGCAAGTACGCCGATGAGATCGACCGGCTGCTCAAGCTGCGCAGCGCGCTGGTGTTCAGGCAGATCGGCCTCGACAACGAAGAGCAGTTGCAGTTCGCGCGCACGCTCGGCGAGGTGAACCCGCTCGGTGAAGACGGCGTTTCGAAGATCTCGCTCGATCCGAAAGTGTCATCGACGGCCGACTACACGCGTGGCGCGTTCTACTGGCACATCGATGGCGCCAACGACGTGGTGCCGGCCAAGGCGACGATGCTGACCGCCAAGGTGTTGTCCGATGAAGGCGGCGACACGCTGATCTGCAACACCTACGCGGCCTACGAAGACCTGTCCGATGACGACAAGGCACGGGTCGCCAGGCTGCGCGTGCGGCATTCGCTGGAAAGTACGCAGCGCATGGTCCATCCGCAACCGAGCGTGGCCGAGCTGACGCGCTGGCGCATGCGGCCGTCGCAGACCCATCCACTGGTCTGGCGCCACGGCTCCGGTCGCGACTCGCTGCTGCTCGGCGCGACCGCGCACTACGTCGAGGGCATGAGCCTCGAAGACAGCGCGATGCTGCTGTGCCGCCTGCAGGAATTCGCGACGCAGGAGCAGTACGTCTATCGTCATAAATGGCAGGTCGGCGACCTGCTGATCTGGGACAACACCGGCACCATGCACCGTGCCGACGACTATCCGCTCGACAGCAAGCGCCTGATGCACCGCACGACGCTGCACGGTCAGGAGTCGGTCAGCGGTTGAGTGCGCGCCGCTTTCGTTGACAACCGATTCGTCATCGCGGCGCGACGCAGCCGCTCGCCTGCCGGCTTTTATCGTGTCGCCGTTCCGCCTGTCACTTTTGGCTATGGGCCCCCTCGTGGTGACCGCCTAGACTCGACTCATCATCTGCCCGGGCTGCGCGTGATGCGCGGTCGGTGCAGGGCGATCGGACAGACACAAACGAGGAGCGGCAAATGAGCGAATTGGCGACTGAAAAACTGGTCTCGGTGGATTCCCATGTGCATTTCACGG
>DATCXY010000516.1:0-3525 GCA_036570585.1 Solimonas sp.
CGGTTTCCAGCAGCACCAGACTGCGGCGCGCATCGCCATCAGCGGCTTCGGTGATGCGATCCAGCCAGCTCGCTGGCAACGCGTCGGCCGACAGCGCGAGGCCACGTTCATCGCTCAGCGCGCGCAACAGCAGCTCGCGAATCGCCGCTTCGTCGAGCGAACGCAGCACGAACACGCGCAGTCGCGACAGCAACGCCGCGTTGAGTTCGAACGACGGATTCTCGGTGGTCGCACCGATCAGTGTGATCGTGCCGTCTTCGACGTACGGCAGCAACGCATCCTGCTGGTTCTTGTTGAAACGGTGGATTTCGTCGATGAACAGCACCGTGCGCTTCGGCATCAGACCTTCTCGCAACGCCTGCGCTTTGGCGACTGCCTCGCGGATTTCCTTGACGCCTGCGAGCACTGCCGACAGCGTCAGGAACTCGGCATCGCTGAACTGCGCAAGCAGCCTCGCCAAGGTGGTCTTGCCGACGCCGGGCGGCCCCCAGAACACCATCGACGGCACGTTGCCGGCTTCGAGCAGGACGCGCAGCGGGGCGCCGGCGCCGAGCAGATGTTCCTGGCCCGAAACCTCGTCCAGCGTCCGCGGACGCATCCGCTCTGCCAGTGGGCGAGCCGGCTCAGCACGACGTCCTGTGGGCGTCGTGCCCGGCTCGCGCCCGGCCGCGGATGGCCGGGCTGGGGGTGAATCAGGTGGCTGCTGTCCCGCCATGGATGGCGCCCCGGCGTCCTGTCAGCGACTACGGCTGCGCGCCATGATCATCGCCGACCACTTCCGTCCCCTTCGGCGGCGTGAACTTGAATATCGACGGATCCAGCTTGATGCCCGTCTTCACATCGCTGAAACGCACTTCGGTGTTGCCGCCGAGGGCGTCATAGAATTTCATCCGCGTCGGCACGCCGGCGACAAGCCACAATTCGATCGACTGGAAGTCGCTGGTCTGCTCGGTGTCGTTCTTCGGCTTCAGGCGCACGACATCGGCGCCTTCCTGCTTGCCGCCGGATTCAACAATGAATGCGTCGCCAAGCTGCCGCTGTTGTGCGAGCAGTGACGCCGGCGTGCCCTTCAGGACCACGTCGGCCGGGCGCACCGTCACCTGCGCCAGATCCGGCTCATAGTTCCAGATCCGGTCGCCATCGCAGACCATCAACTGTGCATACGGCTTGTCGTAGTGCCAGCGGAAATGCCCCGGCCGCGCCAGATCGAACTGGCCGCTGCGCCTGGAAATAACCTCGTTATGTTCGTCGACCTGAATCTGCTCAAAATGCGCACTCAGCGTCTTGGTGCCATCGGCAAAGCGCTGCAGCGCCTCGTCAGCCGGCCCGGCGAATACCGGCAGGCTGAGGCAGACAAACAACAGAGCAAATCCGGCACGCAGTGATTTCATCTTGAGAACCTGAAGGAACGAACGCGCCACTATCGATCGGCGCGCTGAATCGAACATGAGCCGCGGAAGCCGTCTCGAAACCGTAGCGAGCGAAGGCAGATTGCACGAGGACGGAGCACGGCAAGCGCAGCGTACATCAGTAAGTGAGCATCCGGGCACCGTCGGGCGGTGCCACGCGCAAGCACAATATCTGTGCAAGGCTTCTCTAGTCGCGACCGCCCGGCGCGAGAATGTCACGATTGCCGCCCGGCCCACTCGGGCCGACGATACCGGATGCTTCCATCTGCTCGACCATGCGCGCCGCACGGTTGTAGCCGATCTTCAAGCGGCGCTGCACCCACGATACCGAGGCCTTGCGCGTTTCGATCACCATCGCGACGGCCTGATCGTAGAGCGGATCATTTTCAACGTCGCCGCCATCGCCGCCCGCCGCATTGGCCGGCGCTTCTTCGGCGCAGATGTCTTCGATGTAGAGCGGCTCGCCGACCTGCTTGAGATAGGCGACCACCTTATGCACTTCGTGATCGTCGACGAACGCACCGTGGACGCGCTCGACGCGGCTGGCCCCGATCGGTCGGTACAGTCCGTCACCGTTGCCGAGCAACGTTTCGGCGCCCTGCTCATCGAGAATCGTGCGCGAGTCGATGCGCGAAGCAACCTGGAACGCCATGCGCGACGGAATATTGGCCTTGATCAGGCCGGTGATGACGTCGACGCTCGGACGCTGTGTCGCGACGATCAAATGAATGCCGGCGGCGCGCGCCTTCTGCGCGATGCGCGCGATCAGCTCTTCGACCTTCTTGCCGACCACCATCATCATGTCGGCGAGCTCGTCGATGACCACGACGATATGCGGCAGCGCTTCGAGCGCCGGCACGAACGGCGGCGCATCGGCGGCATCGAACAGATCGTCGGGCTGCATCTTCAGTGGATCGCGGATCGGCTCACCGGCTGCGGCGGCATCAAGCACTTTGCGGTTCAGGCCGGCGAGATTGCGCACGCCCAGCGCCGACATCAGGCGATAGCGACGCTCCATCTCGGCAACGCACCAGCGCAGTGCGTTGGCGGCGTCCTTCATGTCGGTGACGACTGGCGTCAGCAAATGCGGAATGCCTTCGTAAACCGACAGCTCCAGCATCTTCGGATCGATGAAGATGAAGCGCACTTCTTCGGCAGTCGCCTTGAACAGCATCGACAGGATCATGCCGTTGATCGCGACCGATTTGCCGGAGCCGGTGGTGCCGGCGACCAGCAGATGCGGCATCTTCGCCAGATCGCCGGACATCGGATTGCCGGCGATGTCCTTGCCGAGCGCCAGCGTCAGCGGTGACGTGGAATTGCGATACGAATTCGAGTCGATGATTTCGCGCAGCATCACCATCTCGCGCTTCTGGTTCGGAATCTCGATGCCGACCACCGACTTGCCTTCGATGACCTCGATGACGCGCACGCTCGACACCGACAACGAGCGCGCCAGATCGCGCGACAGATTGGTGATCTGCGAGCCCTTCACGCCGGGCGCCGGCTGGATCTCGAAACGCGTGATGACCGGGCCCGGCGTTGCGGCGACAACCTGCGCCTTGACACCGAACGATTCGAGGTGGCGCTCGACATCGCGCGACAGGCGCTCGAGTTCGTCTTCCGTGTACTGTCGACCGCTCGGTCGTGGCGGATCGAGGATCGTCAATGGCGGCAGCGGATCGCCTTCAAACGGTGGCACCGCGATGGCCTCGGCTTTGTTCGGACGGCTGGCCGGCTTTGCCGACGTTGCAACGGGCGCCGTCGCCGGCAGCAGGCCAAGCTGCTCCTCTTCACTACCGACCAGCACCGGTGCCTTGCGCTTGCGTTTGCCGCCGCTTGGCGGCTCGTCGGCGAGGAGCGCGGCTGCACCGAACTGCGGTTCGACACGCGCTGCCGGCTCACGGCTGCGTTTGCCTGACGACACGCTCGTCGACTCGTCGTCCTTGCTGTCCCCCAGCGCGGTATCCGTCGCCGGCCTTTCCGCACGTTCGATCCCGCGTGCTGCCAGCGCAAACACCCAATTGCCAAGACGATCAAGAATGTCGAGCCATGAGAACGTCAGGGCCAACGGCGCCGCGACGATCGCCAGCGTCAGCAACAGCAGGCTGCCGCC
>DATCXY010000517.1:0-5774 GCA_036570585.1 Solimonas sp.
TTGCGCGATTCTTCGGCGCTGGCCGACATCGCATTCATCAGCATGCGAATGCCACCGACACCATCGACGACTGAATGGTGAATCTTCATGTAGACGGCGATGCGGCCGTCCTCGATGCCTTCGATCAGGTAGATGCGCCACAGCGGATAGGCGCGATCGAGATGCCCGCTGTGCACGCGCGATACCATCGACAGCAGTTCGCGGATACGTCCGGGCCTGGGCAACGACATGTGCACGAAGTGGTGCGCGAGGTCGAACTCCTCGTCTTCCTTCCAGTAGTGCAGGCCGCGACGACGGACCAGATGGTGATTGAACGGCGCGACCGCGCGGGTCGATTCCTTGAGCCGCTCGGCCAGCTTGGCTGCGAAGTCGTCGCCGCCATCCGGTGGTGGCTCGAACAGCATCAGCATGCCGATATGCAGAGGCTGACGGCGACTCTCGATTCTGAGAAACGCGTCGTCCATCACGGACAGGCGCTGCATTTTTTCCTTGCTCATCAGGCGATGGCCTCCCCCGGCCGGCTTTGCGCGCTGCACGCTTGAATGGCGCACGTGCGTCGCAGCCCGATGATAGAGAGTCCTGAGCCGGCCATGCGCGCCACCGTGACGCCACTTCTGAATGGCGTCACGGCGGCGGTCGGCGCCACCGGATCAATGGCGCGCGGGGACCAGCGTTCAGGCGTCCGTGAGCAAGACGTCGACGGCGGCGATCTCGGATTTCAGCCACATGGTCTCGCTGAGATTGCTGCCGCCGCTTTGGTGCATCAGCGTTTGCAGGGCGTCTTTCTTCGCTGTCAGTGCGTCACGGTTCTGCGCTTCGGCCGTCAGCGCGATGTCGAGCAGATGCAGCGCTTCGAGCGGCTTGCCGTCGGCGAGCTTGCTGCGTGCGCGCTGCGCGAGCGGACCGGCGCCGCCGGCCAGTTCGGCGAGATCGGCGTTGACGCTCGAACGCGGCACGCCGTACATGCCGGTCGTCGAATCGGCGTAGTGGAACCAGCCGGACAGTTCTTCCCAGATGCTGCGCACGGTCCAGCTGAGCTTGCCGTGAAATTCGCCGATCTTCAGTTCGTCCGGCAGTCGCACTTCACGCATCAGCGTGTGGACGTCCTTGCCGGCGTTCATGCCATCGATGACGGCCTGTTTCACGTATGAGACCGCCGCGTGCATCTTGTCGAGACTGGCGCGAATGTGGCCGGCGCCGCGTATCGGTTCACCGTGGCCGGTGACGAGAATTTCGGCACCGAGCTGACGCACCCGATCGAGCGATTGCAGGTAGCGCTGCGCCAGCCGCGGCCGGTCGCCGCGTGTCGTCACCAGGTTCGGCATCGCCAGAAATACCGGGCCGAACAGATTGCCGGTGAAAACGATGCGTTCGGCCGGCAGCCACACGCACAACGATTCCAGTGCTTCGCCGCCCGGCGTCGAGATCACCTCGAAACGTCGACCGCCTTGTTCGAACGCGTAACGACGATCGACGACGATGTCGGGAATGACGCGCGGCGGTTCCGGCGGTTTGGTGCCGCGATTCATCGTGCCGGCCCACAGCTTGGCGGAGCGCTTGCGCAGATAGGGGCCCAACTCGTCGAAGTAATTCCAGTTATCGACGAAGCGGCGCTCGGCGATCACTTCGGTGCCCGGTTCGGCCAGCACGGGCACGCCGCCGTAATGATCGGCGTGCGCCTGCGTCAGGACGATCTTGCGCAGCGGACCGCTACGGTGCGGCGCGAGCAACTTCCTGGTGCGCTCGGCATTGTCCATGAAGCCGGTGTTGACCATCACGTCGCCATCGGCGGTGGTGATCAGATAGGCGTTGGAAATGTCCTTCGCCATGAAAATGAAGTCGGTGATGACGACCGCTTCGGTCTGCTGGTCGCCGGCACGGACCAGATCGGCGAGCAGGGGTTTGCTGTCGGTATTCATGCGGCGTCGAACTCGATCATGACCTTGGCCGATTGCGGCGTCGCGGCGACGCCGAATGCTTCGACCACGTCCTGCAGCGGATAACGATGGCTGATCAGGCTGCCGATCTTGTCGCGCAGCCGCGGCATCGCCTTGATCACGTCCGGCATTTCGGTCGGATAGCCGACCGCCGTGGTGATCGTCATTTCGGTGGTCAGCATCGCGCCCAGATCAAGTGGCACCGGCTTGCTGTGCGCGGCGGTGACGACCAGGCGCGACTGGAACTTGCCGATGCGCACCACGTCCGAGACGATGCTCGGTGCGCCGGCGGCGTCGATCCAGGCGTCGGTGCCGACCGTTTCGCGGCTGAACACGCGACCCTTGCCGTGCAGCTCCATCAAGCGTGCGCGCAGATCTTCCTTGGTCGGATCGAACGCGACGCGGGCGCCGAGTGCCAGCGCACGTTCGCGGCGCTCCGGCGCCAGATCAAGCGCGACCACGTCGGTGATGCCGCGATCGACCAGCCACAGCACCATGCCCAGGCCAATCGGCCCGCAGCCGAACACCACGACCTTGTCGCCGGGCTTCACTTCCATGCGGTTGACGCCGTGCATGGCGACCGCGAGCGGTTCGGTCATCGCCGCGATGTCGTATGGCAGGCCGTCCGGCATCGCCAGCAGGCTCTCGCCGAGCTTGGCGCCGCGCACCAGCAGCTCCTCGGTGAACGCGCCTTCCGGGCCGCCGCTGCCGACATAGCTCGGCGTCATCATCGGATTGACGATCACCGACTGGCCGACTTCGACGCCGGACACGTCCTTGCCGACGAACATCACTTCGCCGGCCGCTTCGTGACCGAGCGGCGTCACGCCACCGGGTTTGCGGTGAATGCCGCCGTGCTTGATGTAGGTGAGATCGCTGCCGCAGATGCCGCAGGCCTTGACCCTGATGACGACGTCCGCGGCGCCGGCTTCGGGCCGCTGATAGGGGTCGAGCCGGAAGTCATCGACCTCGTGAATGTTGAGCACGTGACCCATGTTGCATTCTCCTGTCGTCGCGAGTGGCGACGCTTACATCATCACCATCGCACCGCCGTCGACCGTGATGGTCTCGCCGGTGATGAACGAAGACGAATCGCTGGCTAGAAACGCGGCGATGCCTTCGAAGTCGGCCATGTAGCCGGGGCGCGGAATCGCGTTCTTGACCAGCATGAACTTGTCGAGCGGGCTCAGCTCGTTGGCAGTGCCGGTCATGCCGGTCTTGATGTAGCCCGGCGCGATCACGTTGGCGCGGATGCCGTACTTGCCGAACTCGGCGGCCATGCCGCGCACGATCGCGCCGACCGCTGCCTTCGAGCCGGCGTAGTGCGGCTTGCCGGCCAGCCCCTTGAACATCGACAGACTGCCGCAGGCGATCAGCGAACCGCCCATTTCGCCGGCCTCGGCACGTTGCACCATGCGCCGTGCGCCTTCGCGCAGCGTGTAGTACGCGCCATGCAGCGCGACGTCGATGAACTTCAGGTAGTCATCCGACGACAGCGTCAGCGACGACTGCGACGACGGCGGCGGACCGGCGTTGGCGATCACCGTGTCGATGCGGCCGAACTGCTTCATCACTTCGTCGAACGCGGCGACGATCTGTGCTTCCGACGATACGTCGACCTGCTGCGCCGCCACGCGCACGCCGTAGGTTTCGAGTTCTTGCCTGGCGGCGGCGTTCTTGTCGGCGTTGCGTGCCCAGATCACGACATCGCCGCCCTGTTGGGCAATGCCGCGCGCGAAGCCGAGGCCGAGGCCGCTATTGCCGCCGGTGATCACTGCCACCTTGCCGCTCAGATCAAACAGGCCCTTGGCCATTGCGCTCTCCGTGTCGTGCCGGGCATGAAACCCCGCTCAAGAGGTCTAGTGTCGGTCGCGCGCGGCGCCCCGACAACACGGACCAGTGTCGACAACGGGACGCAATGACGAGCGGTGGCCGCGCCACAAAAAAAGCACGACCCGACGTCGGCGGATCGTGCCAAGAGGAGAGATGGGTTTGTCGCGCGCAGCGTCGGCGCCGTACAGCAACAACCGGGCCGGGATGGCGGCGAGGAACCGCGGTGCCGCCATCCCGCCGACGTAGCCCTCGCGCTCGCGAGGGCTACGCTTCACTTGCCGATCTAAAGACCGAAGTTGTAACGCAGGCGCGCACCGTACATGCGCGGCAGGCCGACCTGACGCGAGTCGAAGCCGAGCGTGTAGTACGTGCCGGATCCGTACGTCATGTACTTCTCGTCGAGTACGTTGGTGCCGAACAGCGACAGATCGAAGCGGCTGTTGAACATCGAGTACCAGTTGATGTTGAGGTTGAGCAGATCGAACGGATCGAGCACGTCGTCCGGGCTGGAGCCCGATGCCGATGAACGACGCTTGCCGGTGTAGACGTAGGTGGCACCGACGTCGATCGAACCGATCTCCGGCGACAGTGGCAGGTTGTACGTCAGCGAGGTCACGACCGTGTGGTCCGGTGCGAACGGCAGCGTGTCGCCCTGCACCGCGATCGGGGTCGCGGTCCCTGCAATGGCGCCAGCGGCTTCGACGTCCGCCGAGCGATCTTCGGCCTTGATCAGCTTGGTATCGAGGTAGGAGTACGACACCGCCCAAGTCAGGCCCGGAACCAGCTGCATGAACGATTCGACCTCGACACCGGCGATCCGCGACTTGCCGGCGTTGGCAATCGTCGTCGTCGTCTGTGCCGTCGGCGACACGTAACCGTACTGCAGCTGCTGGTTGGTGAGATCGTTGTAGAACGCGGCGATGTTGAAGCGGCCCGGGATCATGCCGCGATACGTCGTCTTCAAGCCGATTTCATAGCTGTTGACGTGCTCCGGCTCGAACGTGTCGATGCCCGGATCGGCAGCGAGGATGACGTTGCCCTGGCGATAGCCGCGCACGTATTTGGCATAGGCCATCACGTCCTTGCCCGGCTTGTACGAGAGCCCGAACTGACCGGTCGGCGCCTGGCTGCTGGTCTTCGGGTCGGTCACCTGGACGGCGGGGCTTCCCGGTCGCGGCAACGATCCCACGTAGGTGTAGCGCGTCTTGATGCCGTGGCCTTCGGTACGATCCCAGGTGTAGCGCGCGCCGAGCGTGGCACTGAACTTCTCGTTGAAGTTGTAGGTGCCCTGCGCATACAGCGCACGGTTCAGGTAGGTGGTCTTGAACTGTTGTTCGAGCACACCGCCCAGAATGCCGCCTAGCGGGTCAAAGCAGTTGAAGCCCGAAGCGGGGCCTTCGATGGTGGCGAGGTCGCAAGACACCAGTGCGATCGAGTTGTTGCCCGAATAACCATCCGGCAGGCTCTTCTCGTAGTACGCGCCGGCGGTCCATTCCAGCGCGCTGTCGAATGAAGTGCCCTGCAGCTGCAATTCCTCGACGAAGGTTTCCTGGCTGGTCACCGGCTCGTTCGGATTCGGCACCGACACGCCGATCTTGAATTCGCGATTCGGGTTCGGATCGAGCAGCACGCTGCCGGCGGTCAGGCCGAGATTGGACAGGACCGGACCGAGCACCGGAATGGCGCCGAGCCCGCCCAGCGGCAGGTTCGCGACACCCGGAACCGTCAGTTTGTAGCGGAACTGCGTGCCGAAGATGTCGTTGCCGGATTCGGTATGCAGATGGGCGTAGGAGGCGATGTTCTTGAGCTGAACGTTATCGGAGATCTGCCACGTCGTCGTGTTGATCGCACGCATTTCCTTCAGATCGCTCTTCGGTGAGGCGATCGTGCTGGCGAGATCGTAGAAGCCGTCGTTGCCACTGGTCTTCTGATACTCGAGCTGCTGCTGGCAGGAGCCGCCGGCGAACAGGTAGAACGGATTGGACTTGCCGGTCGCAGGATCCC
>DATCXY010000518.1:0-4793 GCA_036570585.1 Solimonas sp.
GGGCATCTTCTTCTACCACTGCGGTTCGGATCCGATGATCCAGCACATCGCGCGGGGCATGTTCGGCGCGATCATCGTCGACCCGAAAGATCCCAAGGCAATGCCGAAGGCGGATCGCGAATACGTTCTGATTCAGTCCGAGCTGTATCCGAATCCGGATTCCAAAGAAGACATGATGCAGAACAAGTGGAGCAACGTGATGTTCAACGGGGGTATCTTCAAGTACGACCCCGTGCACGATCCGGCTGCGACCCGCTGGCTGCAGGCCAAGCCGGGCGAGCGCGTGCGGGTCTACTTCGTCAATGCCGGCCCCAACGAGTTCTCGTCGTTTCATCCGATCGCCGGCATCTGGGATCGCGTTTATCTCAGCGGCAATCCTGCCAACGTGATGCACGGGATGCAGAGCTTCACGGTTGGACCGGGCGATGCCGCCACCTTCGATCTGATCTCGCCGGTCGAAGGTGCCAACGCCATCGTCACGCATTCCCTGCGGTCGGCGTTGTCGGGTGCAATCGCGATCCTGATGTTCAGCAAGGACGCCGATCCTGAAATGGGTCACGGCGACAAGATTCTGGTGCGCTGATCGTCTGCAGCGGGGAGGGCGCCGGCGCGCGCTCTCCCTGATCTGCGCAAGCAATCCGGGGACAGGCATGAGCATGAAATTGCTGAGCTACGGTCTGCTGGTGTTGTCGCTGTTTGCGGTCGGCCTGGGCTTCGGTACGTGGCAGCAACACGCAAACGCCGCGTCGATGCCGGACATCGCCGCAATCATGGCGCCCGCCTGTCTGACGCATGCCGCCCATGCTGAAGCCGAAGCGCCGTCGAGCCCCGGGCAGGACCAGCAGACGACGGATACGTCGCCCGGGTAGGCGCGGTTTGCTTGAGTCGGCGCAATCGCCGATTTTTTTTGAATCATTTGAATCAGTCGCCGGAAATGTCATGAGCAAGCGGGTCTACTGGATACTGGCGATCGCCGGCATCGCGATGTTGCTGAGTGCCGCGGGTTACTACGCTGCGAAGCATGCCGACGGCGAAACGATGCACGCAGTGCACGAGATTGGCGCGCCCGGCAATCACCACGACGCCTCCGAAGCCAATGCCTGGATTTGTCCGATGCATCCGCAGATTCATCAGGATCATCCGGGGCGTTGCCCGATCTGCGGCATGGACCTGGTGCCGGCATCTCACGAACCGGCCACCGCGGAAGCGTCGGATCACGGCGCGATTTCTGAACACGAACACCATCATGATGCTGCGCCAGCGCAGGCCGGTGACACGGTGTCGGCGGCGTGGATCTGTCCGATGCATCCGCAAATTCAACAGGATCATCCAGGCCGCTGCCCGATCTGCGGGATGGATCTGGTGCGCGGCAGTGACGCGTCCCATGCTGGGCACGGCGGCGTCGCCGTCGACGCGGTTTTGCAGCAGCGGTTGGGCGTGCGTCTGGTTGCGGTAGAACGACGTGAGCTGAGCCGCGAGATTCGCAGCTGGGGCACGGTGACGACAAACGAGGCGGCGGGGTTCGAGGTCAGCACCAAGGTCGACGGCTGGCTGCGCAAGCTGCACGTTGCTGCGGTCGGTGACACGGTGCGCGCCGGGCAAGCGCTCTACGAATTGTATTCGGCGGATCTGGTGCAACGTCAGCGCGAATACATCGAGCTGCTGCGGCGCGGCGATCAGTTGCGTGAAGCCATTGGCATGCCGACCGGACAGAACGCGCAAATGCTGGCGAGTCTGGCGCGCGAGCGCCTGCGCAATCGTCAGCTGTTCGAGAATGCCGATCTGGACCGGGCTTTCATGGACGCGTTGGAGAAATACCGGCGTCCTTCTGATGTGGTCGTGGTGCGTGCGACGCGCTCCGGCGTGGTCACGCGTATCGGTGCGCGCGAAGGGAGCTACGTCACGCCGCAGACCCAGCTGCTGTCGTTTGCCGATCTCTCGAAAGTCTGGGTTGAAGTGGCCCTCTATCCCGATCAACTCGCGTGGGTCGCCGATGGCGATGCGGTAACCGCGATCACGCAGGATCAGATGCATCGCCAGATCAGCGGCAGATTGCAGCTGCCCAATCCCTTGATCGATCGTGGCACACGGACGCTGCGCGCGCGTCTGGTGCTCGACAATGCGGGCCGCACGCTGTTGCCCGGCACCTATGTCGACGTGCGGATCACCACGGCTGCACACCCGGCCCTGGCGGTGCCGCGCTCGGCGCTGATCCGCACCGGCATCGGCGATCACGTGATGGTCGCGCGCGCCGACGGTCGCTTCGCACCCGAGCCCGTGCAGACCGGCATGATCGGCGACGACTACGCTGAGATCGTGTCGGGCCTCGACGTGGGTACGCAAGTGGCGGTCAAGGGGCAGTTTCTGCTCGATTCGGCGGCGTCGCTGCAGGTCGCGAGTCAGCGCATGCGGGATGCACTCTGAGCGTGGTTGCGCGCCTCATCGAATGGTCGTTTCGCAATCGGGGTCTGGTACTGCTGGCGAGTCTGTTGCTGATTCTCGGTGGCGTGCAGGCGCTGCGGCAGATGCCGCTCGACGCGATTCCCGATCTTTCCGATACCCAGGTCATCGTCAAGGCCGGCTATCCCGGGCAATCGCCGCAGACGGTCGAAGATCAAGTGACCTATCCGCTGGCCTCGGCGCTGATGTCGGTGCCGCGATCGACGGCGGTACGCGGCTTCTCGATGTTCGGGGAGTCTTATCTCTACGTGATCTTCGAGGACGGTACTGATCCGTATTGGGCGCGCTCGCGCGTGCTCGAGTATCTCAATCAGGCGGTGTCCCGCTTGCCGACCGGTGTCGTCCCGACACTGGGGCCGGATGCATCGGGTGTCGGCTGGGTATTCGAATATGCGCTGGTCGATCGACATCACGGTCACGATATTGATGAACTGCGCGCGTTGCAGGATTTCTTCCTCAAGTACGAATTGCAAAGCGTGCCTGGCGTTGCGGAAGTTGCCAGCGTCGGTGGCCAGGTGCGTCAGTTCCAGATCGAGGCCGATCCGAATCGGCTGGCCGCTCATGGCTTGAACCTGGGGCAGGTGGCGCAGGCGGTGCGCGAGAGCAATCAGTCCGGCGGCGGCTCGGTGCTGGAAATGGCCGGTGCCGAATACATGGTGCGCTCGCGCGGCTATCTCGGCGCGCTGGAGGACTTTCGGCAGATTCCGCTCGGTCGCGACGAACAGGGCGCGCCATTGCTGCTGCGCCAGATTGCCGACGTGCAGTTGGGGCCAGCGCCGCGCCGCGGTGTGGCCGAGCTGGATGGTGAAGGCGAGGTGGTCGGCGGCATCGTCGTGATGCGCCACGACCACAATGCCCTGAAGACGGTCGAGCAGGTCAAGCAGCGTCTCGACGAACTGCGTCGCGGTCTGCCCGAAGGCGTCGAGGTGGTGGTCACCTATGACCGATCCGGGCTGATCGGTCGCGCCGTTCATAATCTGCGCGACAAGTTGATCGAGGAGTCGCTGGTCGTCGCACTGGTGTGCCTGCTATTCCTGTTTCACGTGCGCTCGTCACTGGTGGTGGTGCTGACGTTGCCGATCGGCATTCTCACCGCCTTCATCGTGATGAGAGCGCAGGGCATCGGTGCCAACATCATGTCGCTCGGCGGTATCGCGATCGCCATCGGTGCGATGGTCGATGCCGCGATCGTGATGATCGAGAACATGCACAAGCATCTCGAACGGGCCGGTCCACACGTGGATCGCTGGGCAGTCGCGCGCGCCAGCGCAGTGGAAGTCGGGCCGGCGCTGTTTTTCTCATTGCTGATCATTACCGTGTCGTTCCTGCCGGTGTTCAGTCTGCTTGGCCAGGAAGGCAAGCTGTTCGCACCGCTGGCCTATACCAAGACCTACGCGATGGCGGCGAGCGCGGTGCTGGCCGTGACTTTGACGCCGGTGCTGATGGGCTATCTGGTTCGTGGCCGGATCCGCGCCGAACGCGACAATCCGCTCAACCGCGCACTTCAGGCGCTGTACCGACCGGCACTGCTGGCCTCGTTGCGGCATCCACGCAGCGCAGTACTGCTGGCGGTGCTGATGCTGGCGAGCGCGCTGTGGCCACTGTCGCGCCTTGGCAGCGAGTTCATGCCGCCGCTGTACGAAGGTGATCTGCTTTACATGCCGACAACGCTGCCCGGTGTATCCGTCGACGAGGCGGCGCAGATTCTGCAGGTCACCGATCGCCTGATTCGTCAGCGCCCGGAGGTGGCGCGCGTGTTCGGCAAGGCCGGGCGTGCCGACAGCGCCACCGATCCGGCGCCGCTGTCGATGCTGGAAACGACGATCCTGCTGAAGCCGCGCAGCGAATGGCCGGCGGGACAGACCCTCGATGGTCTGATCCGCGATCTCGACCGTAGCGTACGCCTGCCGGGCCTGACCAATTCCTGGGGCTATCCCATCCGTACGCGCATCGACATGCTCTCGACCGGCATCCGCAGTGCGCTCGGTGTGAAGGTGACGGGGCCGGATCTGCGCGGAATCAGCGAACTCACGGCGCAACTGGAAACGATATTGCGCGGCGTCGCCGGGACGCGTGCAGTATTCGGCGACCGGCTCACGGGTGGCCGCTACATCGACGTCGATATCGATCGTGTTCGCGCCGCGCAGTACGGCGTTCGCGCTGCCGACATCGAGCGTCTGGTCGCGAGCGCGATCGGCGGTGAGGAAATCGGTACCGTCATCGATGGACGCCAGCGCTTTTCCATCAACCTGCGTTACCCGCGCGCTTATCGTGATTCGCTGGAAGCGCTGATGACCAGCCGTGTCGCTGCCCCGGACGGCGCGCACGTGCCG
>DATCXY010000519.1:0-2308 GCA_036570585.1 Solimonas sp.
CCACCACATCAAGGCCGTACAGCGTCGCCATCACCGGCGTACCGTCGACGTAGAAGATGTCGGGATTCTTCGGATCGACACCGACGCCCGGTGCACCGGCCTTGACCGTACCGAAGCGCGTGCTCTTGCCCAGCGGCTTCATCGGCACGAGAAAATCCAAGGCGCCGCCCTTGCCGCTGTTGTTCTGCGCCGGACCCGACAGCACCACGTCATGGCCGGCGGCTTTGAGCTCGGTGTACAGCGCGCGGATGTTCGCCGCCTCGAAGCCGTCGTCGTTCGACAGCACGATGTTCAGTGCCCAGCTCGGCGCCGACATCGTCGCAGCCAGCAGCGCCGCGACAACCGTGATGCAGCGCGCGCCGCGCGCACCGCGATCGTGCGTGAGATTTTCCAGCATGGCGTTCTTCTCCAATCTTGTCCTGGCGCGCTGACGGCGCGCGTCATCGATTGTAGGGAACGCTGCCCGGCATTCCTGTCGAAATGTGGCCGTCTCCCTGCGAGATCCGGCCGGCTTCGGCGCTCGCCGGAATCAAAGCCCGGCGAGGAACGCCTCGATCGCGGCATTGACCGGTTGCGGGTGCGTGAGATTCGCGGCGTGGCCGGCACCTGGCACCACCACCCATTCGGCGCGAGGCAAGCGCGTCGCCATGTCGCGTGCGCGGTCGAGCGAGATCGCCGCATCGCTGTCGCCATGCACGACCAATGCCGGTACCGCGATGCGCGACAGCTGTTCGCTGATGTCATCGCGGCTGACCAGCGTCTGGAAACTGCCCATCAGATTGTGGGCCTGCCAGCCACGCCATTTGTCCTGCCAGGCCGGCGTGCCGGACCAGCCGGGGCCGAGAATGATCTGTGCGACGGTGTCGGCGATCTGCTGCGGCAGGCCGTGCTGCGCCCAGGCTTCGAGCATCTGCTTGTAACCCTCGGTCTTCGCCGCGTCCTCGGTTTGCGCCTGCGTGTCGATCAGGATCAGTGCGCGCACGCATTGCGGATGACGCAGCGCGCAGCGCAGTGACAGATAACCGCCCTGGCTCATGCCGGCGAGTACGGCGTGCTCGATGCCGAGATGATCGAGCAGCGCCGCGAGATCGTCGGCCGAGTCGTAGTACGAGAACGGTTCGATCGCCTCGCCCGCCGTTCGTCCGTGTCCGCGTTCGTCCCAGCTGATGCAACGCCAGCGCGCGCGCAGCGCCGCGATCTGCGGCGCGAACATTTCATGATCCATCAGCAGACCATGCGAGAACACGATGGCCGGGGCGTCGCCGCCTGTGTCCTCGAAGTAGAGCTTTTGGCCATTGACGTTTGCGTAAGGCATCTGCGTCTCCCACGGAAGGTCGAATCAGTATGAACTTCATCATTCCTCAATCGGAATGACTTGCGAGGAACCGCAGGCGACGAAGCAATCCAGTAGCGCCCCGGCAAGTAGCGTGTCTGGATCACCACGGGCAACAAGCTCAGGACATGCCTCGCAACGACGGACGTTTTTCTTAGGCTCTACTCGCCGGCTTTCGCGGTCTTCTTACCGCGGCTTGGTTTGGTCTTGCCTGCCGTATTGAGCGCGATCGCGGCGCGGACCAGCGCCTTGAAGGCGTCGGCGTCGACCTGCCCGCCTTGTTCGATGTCGATCGCACGCCGGACATTGCCGTCGAGACTGGAATTGAACAGCCTGGCCGGGTCCGGCAAAGCCGCGCCCTTGGCAAACGTCAGCTTCACCTTCCCCTTGTACGTCTCGCCGGTACAGATGATGCCGGCATGCGACCACACCGGCGTGCCTCTCCACTTCCATTCCTCGAGCACATCCGGATCGGCCGCCTTGATGAGCGCGCGGATGCGGCGCAGCGTCTCGCCGCGCCAGTCGCCAAGCTCGTCGATTCTCTGGTCGATCAGTACCGATGCGGATGGCGTCGTCTTCGCGGCTTCCTTCGTCATGTGCCGTCCTCCATGTGATCCGTCCACGATACCGGACAATGACGACACATTCGATTCGCCGAGTTGCCGCTGGCCGCATTCGCTCAGCGCAATGTCCGCAGCCTTCAATCAGCCACCGCCAACAACCGCTTCGGCGCCTTGTGTTGCCACGCCTTGCGAACCAGTGCGCTGACCACCACCGGTCGCGCCGCCGCCAGCGCGATCCGCAACCCGGACACGCGCGCACCCCACATCAGCTTCTCTGAAAATTCCGGATACAAGGCCACCGCACGCTCGCGATCTTCCTCGCCGATAAACAGATGAATATGCGTTTCCTCGGGTGGCACAGTGATGAAGATCTTGCCGCAGACGCGGAACGACGCGAAATGGAAGTGCGGTT
>DATCXY010000520.1:0-17407 GCA_036570585.1 Solimonas sp.
GAGCCAGGTCGGCACCACGACCCGCTCTTTTTCCTTCAACGACAGGTGGATGTCGCCGATGTCGGCGTTATGTGTTTCCTTGGTATACGAGAACTGCTTGTAGGCCAGTGCCGCAGCGCCGATCACGATCAGCACGATACCGATGATCCTGGTGACTCCCATGATTCACTCCTTGTTCCCCGTCGCCGCATCGTGCGGCAGTGCATTGTGGGAACGCGCGTGCCGAACGCGGACTGAACAAGCCTATTCGCTGGCCTGTCCTGATCCAGCGGGCGACTGCGCCGGATCGAGCCGGTAATAGCTGGCCAGCAGCGCATATAGCTCGGCGTGATGTCGCCGGGTTTCGACGGGTCTCTGGATGAACGCTTCGCTGACGACGCCAAAGAACTCGCCTGGGCTTTGTCCGCCATAGGTGTCAAACACCGGCGGTCGCCGATGCCGCCGCAAACGCTCGTATTCGTGCTGCATGACCGTCGACCACTGCGTGTAGTCGGCGAGCGGTGGCGCACCTTCGCTATGCGGGTTGGCATCGTCGAGCTGATGTGCAAACTCATGAACGACGACATTGACCGCGTCACCGCGTAGCGCAGCCAGCACGTCGGCCCACGACAGCACGACGCGATCACCTTGCCAGGACTCGCCGATCTGCTCGACGGGATCATCATTGACGAGTCCGAATTCGTCGGGCTCATCGTGCTGCACGAGAAACGCATCCGGATACAGCAGCACGCTGTGCATCGCCGGAAAGAGCGCTTCGTCCTCACGTAGCACGAGCAGGCAGGCGAGCGCGGCGACCGCCACGCGCATGTCGTCATCGACAATCAGACCGCCGCAGCCAATAAAGCGCTTGTCGAGGAGGAACTGCTCGATGCGCCGTTCGTATATGGGCCGTAGCGCAACCGGTACGAGCCCGGCCTGCGGAATGTCGCGCCAGAGCCGCACGCGCCAGTCGGTCGGTGGCGCGCGCCGTTGGCGTAACGCGCGCTTGCGGAAACAGAGCAGGCTGGTGGTCACCAGCAAAGTGGCGACCACCAGCAGTATCAGCGTCATGCGCCGTCGTTCGCGGCGAGCACCTGCGCGGCCATGATCACGCCACTGGCGCCGTCCGTGCGATAGGGTCGGCGCCGAAACGGTTCGGTCCTTGTGTCCCTTCGAGGCAGCCGCACTCGACGAACGACCAGATGCCGCCGATCACAGGGACCAGGCCGATCAGAATCCACCAACCGCTCTTGTCGCGATCATGCCAACGCTTGATCGTGACGCAGATCGACGGATAGATCGAAGCCAGGACGACCAGCAGCACGACGAACTGGATGCCGAGAATGCCGTCGATGATCGCAGCGACGATCACGACAGCCAGATAGACGAGCACGAACGCCCAGTAGCGCTGCCGGTTGATGCGGCCGTCGTAGCTGAGCAGGAATGACTTGGTCAGGACTTCTGCGAAATTCATCGACATCTCCCCCGAAAGCCGGCCGGGCTGACCGGCGTCCGCAGTTTAAGCACAAGTCGCAAGCTCGCGCTGTGAGCGGGTTCGCTAAAAGCCGCTCGATTCGTCGTCGTCATCGATGACCGGACGGTGCCGAGGTGCGGGCGTGCCGCCGCGTCGCTTGCGGTACGACGAAACCGCGTACAGCGTCGCGAACGGCCCCACGATGACCGCCACGACAAATCCGATCAGCAGGACCACCGTCATGTTCATGATGGCGCGCTCAACTTGCCTGCAGGTTGGCGAAGCTCAGCATCAGCCATTTGGTGCCGCTGCTTTTGAAGCGCACCTCGATGCGTGTGCGCTCACCATCGCCGTCGAATGACAGTACGGTGCCTTCTCCGAATTTTTCATGACGCACATTCTGGCCAAGACGCAGACCATTCGGCCCTTCGCTGTTGCCGGCTGCACGTGCGCTGACCTGCGTGCGTAACAGCGGTGCGTCATAGCGTGCGCCGTAGCTGCCGCGGCGTTCGCCGGCTTCGCCGTAACCGCCACCGCCCGGTCCGCGGCCATAGTCGCGGGTCGCGAATGCCGGCCGCACGATCTGCGCGCGCGGCCGCGTCTCGACAATGTGCTCAGGCGGGATTTCCTTGAGGAACATCGACGGCGCGTTGATCTGCTCGACGCCATGCATGCGGCGCATCTCGGCATAACTCATGTATAGCTGCCGGCGCGCACGCGTGATGCCGACGTAGCAAAGCCGGCGCTCTTCTTCGAGATTGCCTTCGTCGGCGCTGCGCGCATGCGGGAACAAGCCATTCTCCATGCCGACCATGAACACGACTGGAAATTCCAGGCCCTTGGCCGAATGCAGCGTCATCAGCTGCACACAGTCTTCGCCGGGGCCAGCCTGGCGCTCGCCGGCTTCAAGCGCGGCATGCGTGAGGAATTCGGTCAGCGGATCGGCCTGTGGCGTTTCCCCTTCTTCCGGCGGCGCATCGGTGACGCGCGGTTCGAACGAACGCGTTGCGCTGATCAGCTCGTCGAGATTTTCGAGCCGCGCTTCGGCCTGTTCGCCTTTCTCCTTGCGGTAGTGCTCGCGCAAACCAGTGCGCTCGATCACGCGCTCGGTCGCGCGCGACAGCGCAACGGCTTTCGTTTCCGCGGCCAGCGATTCGATCAGGCCGGTGAATTGCTGCAGATTCGCGCCCGAACGGCCAAGCACGGCGCTGCCCTGCGTCGCCGCGCTCCACATCGACACGCCGTTTTCGCGCGCGAGCTGACGCAGCTTCTCGACGCTGGTGGTGCCAATGCCGCGCGGTGGCGTGTTGACGGCGCGCTCGAAGCTGACGTCGTCGTGGCGGTTGTGCAGCAGGCGCAGATAGGCGAGGGCGTCCTTGACCTCCTGGCGTTCGAAAAAGCGCAGGCCGCCGTAGATGCGGTATGGCAGGCGCGCGCGGATCAGTGCTTCTTCGAGCACGCGCGACTGTGCGCCCATCCGGTACAGCACCGCGAGATCGGCGTGCGCACAGCGGCCATCGAGATGCTCGCGCATGCGGTTGACGACGAAGTCGGCTTCGTCGTACTCGTTGAATGCAGCGTACAGCTGGATTGCTTCGCCGTCGTTGCCGTCGGTCCACAGTTCCTTGCCGAGCCGGCCGGTGTTCTTCGCAATCAGGCCGTTGGCGGCGCCGAGGATGGTGCCGGTCGAGCGGTAGTTCTGTTCGAGGCGGATCGTCTCGCAGCCGCGGAAATCCTTGTCGAGACGCAGCATGTTGTCGACGCGCGCGCCGCGCCAGCTGTAGATCGACTGGTCGTCATCGCCGACCGCGAACAGCACGCCGCTGTCGCCGGCGAGCGTGCGCAGCCAGTCGTACTGCAGCTTGTTGGTGTCCTGGAACTCGTCGACGAGGATGTGGCGAAAACGTGCACGGTAATGGCGCTGCAACTCGGCGTTGTCGCGCGTCAGCTCGAACGCGCGCAACAGCAGCTCGGCGAAATCGACGACACCCTGACGATCGCATTGCAATTGATACGCGGTGTAGACGCGCACGAACTGGCGCTGCGTGTAATCACCCTGATCCTGCATATGCTGCGGACGGCGCGCTTCTTCCTTCTGCGCGTTGATCCAGCCGGCGACGGTCTTGGCCGGCCACTGATCGTCGGGCAGATCGAGATTCTTGATGATGCGCTTGACCAGCCGTACCTGATCGTCGGCATCCAGAATCTGGAAGTTCTGCGGCAGGCCGGCTTCCTTCCAGTGCATCCGCAACATGCGATGCGCGACGCCGTGAAAGGTGCCGACCCACATCGCGCGGATCGGCACGTCGACCAGCTGCTCGATGCGCGAGCGCATCTCGGCCGCCGCCTTGTTGGTGAAGGTGACGGCGAGAATCGACATCGGCGAAATATTTTCGGCGGCGATCAGCCACGCGACGCGATGCGTCAGCACGCGGGTCTTGCCGGAACCGGCACCAGCGAGTACCAGGCGATGCTCGGGCGGCGCGCTGACCGCTTCGCGCTGCGCCGGGTTCAGGACCGCAAGCAGCGGCGACACATCAGGGGGCTGAGCAAACATGGCCTATTGTACCGGCCCACCCCATGCGACCGGTCACCCGATCCCGAATGACGCTCAGTCGCGTCGCCTGCCACGCATGCGGATATTGATCAGCTCGACCAGCGTCGAGAAGGCCATCGCGAAGTAGATGTAGCCCTTCGGCACGTGGAAGCCCATGCCTTCGCCGATCAGCGCCATGCCGATCAACACCAGGAACGACAGCGCCAGCACCTTGATCGTCGGGTGCCGCTCGACGAAATTCGAGACCGGGCCGGCGAAGAACATCATGACGCCGATCGCGATCATGATCGCCGCGACCATCACCGGGATGTGATTGGTCATGCCGATCGCGGTGATCACCGAATCAAGCGAGAACACGATGTCGAGAATCATGATCTGCACGATGACGGCGGCAAAGCTCACTTTGGCGATCTTGCCGACCAAATTGTCCGACGCATGTTCGGCGGCGCCCTCGACCGATTCGTGGATCTCCAGCGCGCTCTTGCCAAGCAGGAACAGACCACCGCCGATCAGGATGATGTCGCGCCCCGACACGCCCCAGTCGCCGAGATGAAACAGTGGCGCAGTCAACTTCGCCAGCCACGCCAGCGACAGCAGCAGCAGGATGCGCGTGATGCAGGCACCGGCCAGGCCGATCACCCGCGCCCGGGGCCGCTGCGCCTCCGGCAGCTTGTTGGCCATGATCGACAGGAAAATGATGTTGTCGATACCAAGGACGATTTCGAGCGCGGCCAACGTGAACAGCGCGGCCCAGAGTTCCGGTTCAAGCAGTGCGTGCATAAAGGATCAGTAAAGAGTCAACGGGAGATGGTCGCGCGTCAGCGGCGCATTTTGGAGAGCAACCGCAGTATTTCAAGATACAACCATACCAGCGTTACCAGCAGGCTGAATGCGCCGTACCACTCCATGATCTTCGGCGCGCCATTGGCAACCCCGCGTTCGATCGCATCGAAATCCAGCGTCAGATTCAACGCCGCGAGGCCGACGACCAGCAGGCTGAAGCCGATGCCCATCAGTCCACCCTCATGGATGAACGGGATGTTGATGCTGGTGAACGCACGCAAGCCGATGTCGACCAGATAGAGCAGGGCGATGGCGCCGGTCGCAGCAATCACGCCGGTGCGGAATTTGTCGGTGACGCGAATCACGTGCGTGCGGTACAGGAACAGCATGATCGCGAGCACGCCGATCGTCAGGCCGACCGCCTGGATGACGATGCCGTTGAAGCGCAGTTCAAAGTACGCGGACAAGCCACCGAGCGCGAAGCCTTCTGCGATCGCGTACATCGGCGCGGTGATGTTGCACCAGTTGCTCTTGAACACCGTCACCATCGCGAGCACGAAGCCGACAACCAGGCCGCCCCAGATGAACGGCGAAACCGCGCCCATCGCCGCCTGCGGACCGGCTTCGGCGAGCACATCGTAGAAGCGCGTCCAAGTCCAGCCGGCGGCGATCAAGAGCAGCACGAACAGGATGCCGGTCTTGCCGACCATGCCGTCCATCGTCATCACTTCGCCTTCAGCGTGTTGGCCGCTGAAGGTCTTGTCACGCAATACCGGGTTGCTGGAACGCATGTCGCTACTCCGTCGGATCAGACCACGATACATCGTACCGCAGCGCTGCGGCAGCGGCGCTGAGCGGCTGTCATCATTCTGTCGTTGATCTGTCACCCTGCGATCACAGCGCGCGACTAGCCTGCGCCGCAATGAAGCTGAAACCCGAGGATGCATGCGGATTGCCTATGGCGTGATGGGCTACGGCCGCGGTCACGCGATGCGGACGATGGCGGTATTGCCGGCCCTGTCCCGCGATCACGAGATCACGGTATTCGCCAGCGGCGATGCCTACGAAGTGCTCGCGCCGCATTTCAACACCGTCCGCATTCCGACCATCGGCTATCACTACGGCAGCGGCGGCACGCATTCGTTGCCGATCACGCTGGCACGCAACGTCGCACCGGTGGCCGATCTGCTGTTTGGCGGTCGCGGCATTGATCAGGTCAGCGAGGCGATGCGCAGCCGTGGCATCGAGCTGGTGATTTCGGACTCCGAAGCCTGGACACATCGCGTTGCGCAGCGGCTGAACCTGCCGCGCATCAGCTTCGATCACGTCGGCATCATTGCCTATTGCAAGCCACATTTTCCGCCGGATCTGTGGGCGCTCGGCATGCGCGACGGCTGGGGCTACCGGCAGCTGATGGGCGTGCCGGAACGCATTCTGGTCTCAAGCTTTTACCGCGCCGAACCGGCGTATCCGCAGGTTCATGTCGTCGGCCCGATGCTGCGTGACGAAGTGCGCGCCGCCAAGCCTCGCGATGGCGACTATCTGCTGGCCTACTTCAACAAGGGCGAGCATCAGTACCTGCCGCACATCGACCGCGTGCTGCGCCTGCTCGACTGCAAGGTGCGCGTCTACGGCACGCGTCGCCGTGGCGAGGATGACAATCTCGACTTCCGCGCCCCGAGCGTGCAAGGCTTCATCGATGATGTCGCCGGCTGCCGCGCGGTGCTGTCCACCGCAGGCAATCAACTGATCGGTGAAGCACTGCATTTCGGCAAACCGGTTCTTGCCTTGCCGGAACCGGCCTTCGAACAACGCCTCAACGCCAGCATGATCGAGCGCATGGGCGTCGGCCAGCGCGGGGATCTGTTGCGACTGACGCCGAGCGACATCGACCGCTTTCTTGGCAGCTGCGATCGCTTCCGCGAAAATATCGCGTGGCACGCGGCGCAACCCGGTGCCGGCGACGGTCGTGCGCAGGCGATCGACTGGCTACGCGAAAATATCGCGGCGCTGCAGCCAGTGCAGTCTCACCCGCGCGAATTCAGCTTCAGCGCCGCCGAATTGATGCAATAGCGCAGGCCGGTCGGCTTCGGCCCATCCGGAAACACGTGGCCGAGATGTGCGTCACAGCGCGCACACAGTACCTCGACGCGGCGCATGCCGTGCGTGCTGTCCTCGCGCGAAATCACTGCTTCATTCGCGGCCGGATCGAAGAAGCTCGGCCAGCCGGTGCCGGACTCGAACTTGGTGTTGGAATCGAACAGCGGCAGATCGCAGCAGACGCAATGAAACACGCCATTGCTGTGGTCATTCCACAGCGCGCCGGTGAACGCGCATTCGGTGCCGCCATGGCGCGTTACCTGATATTGCTCCGGCGTCAGCAGCGCCTTCCATTCGGCATCGGTCTTGTGAATCTTTTCCATGTCATCGGTCCTTCATCTGTACCAGTCACGATCGTCTCACTCGACCCCAAGCGAGCCTTAATGATCCCGACCCCACGGGACCTTCACTGACCCGGCATCCGCCGGGTTTTTCTTGCGCGGCGCTCGAATACTCTACGCTGCGATGGCGTCACAGATCGACGCGGATCACAAGAAACGGACGGGAAAGCATGTCGACACTGCTGATCGTTGTCATCGCGCTGAGCGGCCTTATCGCCATCGCAGCAGACTGGAATGAGGGCAAGCCGCCGCTGTTCAAGCTGCTCAAGCCGCTGACGACGATGCTCGTCATCGCGCTCGCGGCGCAGGCGCCGGCCGGCAGCTACCGCGATGCGCTGCTGATCGGACTCGCGCTGTCGCTGATCGGTGATATCGCGCTGATGTTTGAATCGAATGCCGCATTCCTGGCCGGCCTCGGCAGTTTTCTGCTCGCACATCTGCTGTTCATGCTCGCGTTCCTGCACGGCGTCGACGTTTACCGGCTACCACTCTGGGCCTGGCTGTTTCTGGGCTACGGCGTCGCGCTCGGCATCGTGCTGGTGCGGCGCGCCGAAGCCAGGCTGCGCATCCCGGTGGTCGTCTATGCACTGGTCCTGACCGGCATGGCACTGACCGCGGCGATGCGCTGGCAGGCTTTGGACGGCGTGACTGGCCGTTTTGCACTGCTCGGCGCGGGGCTGTTCGTGCTGTCCGATTCAGCGCTGGGTGTTCGCAAGTTCGTCGGCCGCTACACTGGCGCGCAGGGCCTGATTCTGAGCACGTACTGGGCTGCGATCACCTGCATCGCGTGGTCGGCGCAGACGGCCAGCATGTAGGAGCGCGCCTTGCGCGCGACCCACCCGACGAGCGGGAGAATTGGCGATTGCGCGCAAGGCGCGCTCCTCCAGAAGGACGGCGGCATTTCAGCCGAGCGAGCGCAGCCAGATCTGTGCCAGCGCTTCGAGGCCAGTGCGATCCTGAGCATCGAAACGCGCAAGCGTCGGACTGTCGAGGTCGAGCACACCGAGCAGTTCGTCGCCACGCAGCAGCGGCACCACGATTTCCGACTGCGAGGCCGTATCGCAGGCAATGTGGCCGGCGAACGCGTTGACGTCGCTGACGATCTGCGTCTCGCGCAAGCGTGCCGCGGCACCGCACACGCCCTTGCCGAGTGCGATCCGCACGCAGGCCGGCTTGCCCTGGAACGGACCGACGACCAGCTCGCGGCCATCGAAAAAGTAGAAGCCGGCCCAGTTCAGATCCGGCAGCTGCATCCAGATCAGCGCGGCTAGATTCGCGGCATTGGCGATACGGTCGTGCTCGCCATGCAGCAGGGCCTCGGCTTGCGCGGCAAGTTCGGCATAGAACACCGGCTTGTCGGTGGCATCGGCGATCAGGGCGGCGGGTTCGAACATGATGCGATTATGCGGTCAACGTCAGGGGATTTCGGCACCGACGCCGCCAACTGGGGGAATTTACTGGTGCGCGCCCGGTCTACACCCCGTTAAAGTCTCACCTTTCTGTTCAGTTGATGGAGTTTTGCTATGCGTCTTCTCGTGGTCGGTGCAATCAGCGCCGTGCTCGGTACCGCGCTGCTCGCGGGCTGTGGCAAATCCCAGACAGCACCTGCGGCCACGGCCCCGAAAGCACTCAGCTCAGGTATTGATCCCGCCAATTTCGACAACTCGGTGCGCGCGCAGGATGACTTCTATCGTCATGTCGACGGCACCTGGCTGAAGAAAACCGAAATTCCAGCGGACAAGTCGAATTACGGCGCATTCACCAAACTCGCCGATGACGCCGAACAGCATCTGCGCGAGATCATCGAGGCCGCGGCCGACAAGAAGGACAAAGAGAACGGCTCCGACGACCAGAAAGTCGGCGATCTGTACGCCTCGTTCATGGACCAGAAGAAGGCTGATGCTCTTGGCTTGAAGCCCATCGCGCCGGAACTGGCGAAGATCGATGCGCTCAAAAGCAGGCAGGATCTGCCGGCGCTGCTGGCACAGCTCGATCTGATCGGCGTCGGCGCGTTCCGCAGTTCGATCCAGCCCGACGCCAAGGATTCGAGCCGCTACATCGTCTATGTCGACCAGGGTGGCACGCTGCTGCCGGACCGTGATTACTACCTGGAGAAGAACGACAAGTTCGAATCCGTGCGCAAGGCCTATGTCGCACATATCGAAAAAATGCTGACGCTGGCCAAGCTGCCGGACCCCGCGGCCAACGCCAAAGCGATCATGGCGCTGGAAACCAAACTTGCGCAGGCCCAATGGAACAAGGTCGACGCGCGCGACGCCGACAAGACCTACAACTTCTACCAGACCGCCGATCTCAAGAAGCTGACGCCGGACTTCGCGTGGCCGACCTACATCGACGCAATCGACGCGCAAAAAACGCCGGGCCTGGTGGTCGGCGAGCCGAGCTTCTTCACGGCCTGGGACAAGACCCTGCAGTCGACGCCGCTACCGGTATTGAAGATCTATCTGCAATGGCATGTGCTGTCGGCGTATGCGTCGTATCTGTCGAGTGATTTCGTTGATGAGGACTTCGCGTTCTTCGGCACCACGCTCAACGGCATCAAGGAAAACAAGCCGCGCTGGAAGCGCGGCGTCGACTTCGAGGAAAGTGCGCTGGGCGAAATGATCGGCAAGATGTATGTCGCCCGATACTTCCCGCCGGAAGCCAAGGCGCGCATGGAAAAGCTGGTGCAGAACCTGCTGGGCGCCTACAAGCAGAGCATCCAGTCGCTCGACTGGATGACCGAGGAAACCAAGCAGAAGGCGCTCGCCAAGCTCGCGACCTTTGATCCCAAGATCGGCTATCCGAAGAAGTGGAAGGATTACTCGGCGCTGGTGGTCAAGCCGGATGATCTGGTCGGCAATGCGATGCGCTCGGCAGCGGTCGAGCACGCGCGTCAGACCGCCAAGCTCGGCGGTCCGATCGACCATGACGAATGGGACATGACGCCGCAGACCGTCAACGCCTATTACAACCCGCTGAAGAACGAAATCGTGTTTCCGGCGGCGATCCTGCAGCCGCCGTTCTTCGACATGAGTGCCGAAGATGCCGTGAACTACGGCGGCATCGGGGCGGTGATCGGCCACGAAATCGGTCACGGCTTCGACGACCAGGGCAGCAAGTTCGATCCGCAGGGCAATCTCAAGAGCTGGTGGACCGACGAAGATCGCAAGAACTTCGAGGCGCGCACCAAGGCGCTGATCGCACAGTACGACGGCTTCGAGGCGCTGCCCGGTCAGCACGTCAACGGTGCGTTCACGATCGGCGAGAACATCGGCGATCTCGGTGGCCTGTCGATCGCCTACAAGGCGTACCACGCCTCGCTGGCTGGCAAGGAGTCCCCGGTCATTGACGGTTTCACCGGCGATCAACGCTTCTTCATGGGCTGGGCACAGGTCTGGCGTCGCAAATACACGGATGCCAACCTGCTGAACCGCCTGAAGTCCGATCCTCATTCACCATCGGAATTCCGCTGCAATGGCGTGGTGGCCAACATTCCGGCGTTCTACTCCGCGTTTGATGTGAAGGAAGGCGACAAGATGTATCTGCCGCCCGAACAGCGCGTGAAGATCTGGTAGCAAACCGGGCAAGGACTGCCGTTGGCGGTCCTTGCCCGGCGAGCGGGTGGGGCTGGGGTTCCGCCACGCAAAAGGCGGCGGCATTTCCGGCGCCGCCGGCTTTTTTGACGGCCGGATTTGCACTGTGGGCACGGTGCTCTCGATAATTGCGTGTTGCCACTACTTGCGGCGCCCGGCGTCCGCCGCGCCCGCGCCTGAATGAACGATCTCGCGCTGACGCTTTCCGCAATCCTGCTGGTGCTGGTCAACGGATTCTTCGTTGCCAGCGAATTTGCCATCGTCAAGCTGCGCGTCACGCGCGCCGAGGAACTCGCCGAACGCGGCGGCCTCATGGCGCGCACGCTGCTCAAGATCCGCAAACGACTCGACGCGTATCTTTCGGCCTGCCAGCTCGGTATCACCTTGGCGTCGCTGGGTCTGGGCTGGGTCGGCGAGCCGGCATTCTCGCGGCTGGTCGCGCCGCTGCTGCATCAGTTCGGCGTGCAGTCGCCCGAAGTGATCCACAACACGTCCGTCGCCATCGCGTTCGGCCTGATTTCATTCCTGCATATCGTGCTCGGCGAGCTGGCGCCGAAGTCGATCGCGATCCGCCGTACCGAGACCATCTCGTTGTGGGCGGCGCTGCCGCTGTTCTTGTTCTACTGGTTGATGTATCCGTTCATCGTGGTGCTCAACACCAGCGCCAATCTGGTGCTGATGAGCATTCGCCTGCGTGTCGCCGACGATGGCGAGGACGCGCATTCGGCCGATGAGCTGAAGAAGCTGCTGTTCGCCAGCCATCGTCATGGCGAACTCGGCGACGTATCGGTGCAGGCGCTGTCGCACACGCTGGAGCTGCCGGAACTGAGCGCGGGCGACCTGATGCGGCCGGCATTCGATCTGGTCGATCTCGACATCCGCGACGACGTCGCCAGCAATCTCGCACTGATCACCCAACACCGCTATTCGCGCTACGCCGTGCGCGACAGCGAGCAGGATGATCGCTATATCGGTCTGCTGCATGTCCGCGATCTGCTCGCCGCCCAGCTCGACAAGGAGCCACTGACCGATCTGCAGCCGCTGCTGCGCGAGGTGCCGATGATCCGTCGCGACGAACCCGCCCAGGTATTGTTCCGTCGCTTCCGGCGCGGGCTGCCGCATCTGGCGCTGGTCACCGACGAGCTCGACACCGTGATCGGCTTCATCACGCTCGAGCACATTCTCGAGGCGATCTTCGGCAGCATCCAGGACGAGTTCCATCACGAGAAAGAGGATTGGCAAACGGTCGGTCCGCAGACATACGAAGGTCCCGGCTGGCTGCCGATCTACACGCTGGAGCGCATGCTCGGTCGCGACATCGAGTCCGGACGTGCCGACACCATTGGCGGTCTGGTCATGCAGACCCTGGACCGGGTGCCACAAACCGGCGACATGGTCGAGATCGATCGTTTGCGGATCGAAGTGCTGGAGGTGGCCGGCCCGCGCATCGAGCATCTGCGCGTCATCGCGCAGCACCTCGACAACGGCGACGAAGGCGGCTGAGGCACGCTCGCAGTCGGCGGCCATTCATCGCCAGGCCTTAGCGTGCAAGGTCGTAAGCCTCGATGGAGACCGCGATGAACCGAGCCGCTGTTTCAGGCCTGCTATCCGGTGCGCTGCTGGCGAGCAGCGCCTGCCAGCCGGCAAGTGCGCCGCAAAACCCCGCACCGCCGTCCGATTCAACCGCGCCGGCGAGCGCCGCCGCGACGCAGGCGCCGACGCTGCGCTATCACTGCGATGGCCTCGAATTCACCGTTCGCTACCAAGGCGAACTTGTGCGATTGCAGACACCGGAGCAGACATACAGCTTGCCTCGGGTGCGGGCCGCCGACGGCGCCAAGTTCGAGCGCGATCACTCGACATTCTGGAGCAAGGGTGGCGCCGCCTTGGTCACGCTCGATGGCAAGCCGTACACCAATTGCCTCGAGCAGCTCGCCAGCGAAGCGCCACCGGCGCCTTAGGCGCGGCGCTTCAGTCCAGCACGGGCGCCATGCTGCGCGGTTGCCAGCGATAACGCGCGAAATCGATTTTGTCGCGGCCAAACACGACTCCTTCGGCTTCGAGCTGCGAACGCGCGCGCCGATAGGATTCGCTGTCGACGTCAAACGAAAGCTTGCCCTGTGCATTGATGACGCGATACCACGGCAGCTTCAGTTCATCCGGCGCGTGGCGCAGCGCCTGTGCCGTCAGCCGCGGCTGCTTGACGAAGCCGGCCTCGGCCGCAACCTGTCCGTAGGTCGCAACCTTGCCGCGCGGAATGCGTTTGATGACCGCCCAGATGCGGGCGTGCCGTTCTTCGCTGCTCAATCCCTTGGTCATGGCGCCAAGCTTGCCGCAGACCGCAGGGCTCGAACAGGGGATCGCGGCGCCGCACTTGCCGCGGCGCCCCAAGCGCGCGCCATCTCAGGCCGCAACCGCCAGCGGCTGCGCTTCGGCGTGCAGGCTCCATTCAACCTTCCAGCCATCGCGCTCCCAGCGCGCGATCCAGGCTTGCGCCAATGCCTCGGCATAGCTGCTGCCGAACTGCATGCGCAGGCGGCGCTGTTCGGTCCAGCGCATCCAGCGCTCGTCGCTGCCTTCGCAGACGCGCAACCAGTGCAGTCCCGATGCGCTGCGGCTGACCATCACCGCGCGCGCACCATAACTGCCGAGGGCGGTCGGCAGCAGCAGAGCGTTGAACAAGAGGGTCTCCGCACGCTCGATATGCGTGCTGAAGTCGTCGTGCGAGCCGTAGGCTGGAAGTATTTGTGTGTCCATGACCGGTTTACGGCCGCACGCCGGGGCTTCTGAGACGGCGAAAGTCGGCTGCACCTGTAGGACAAGAACCCGTCTCTTGTCGGCAGTTTGGCCGCTTTCTTGAGATCGCGCTTAGAAAACGCCCAATAATCCGTCTGACATCAACACACTATGACCGCCCACACGTACTGCTGCGAGTTGGCCGCCGATCCGCTCGGCGCTGACGTACAGCCGACTCGGTCGGCCCATTTCGACGCCCTGGTGGATCGTCCAGCACTGCGTGCCATCGTTACTTGCCTCGTGGCCGAGCGCGCCAGCGAGCGCTGCCGCCGCCGAACCGGTCGCCGGATCTTCGGCGATGCCGACACCCGTTGCGAACATGCGTGCGCGCAATTCACCTTCATAGCCACGTGCATAAACGTAGATCTGCTTTGCCCACGACGACGCCAGCACGCGGCGCGCCTCGGCAGAGTCAAAGTCGATTGCCGCCAGTAGTTCGGGTGCGCGCAGCGGCACCAGCACGAATGGCAGACCGCAAGACACCGCGCGCGGGCCTTCGCTGCCACTGCGCAGATCGGCCGCGTCGAGGCCCAGCACGCGCGCCAGTGCATCGGCGTCGGGGGTGACGCCGAATTCCGGCAACTGCGCCGCGGTCAATTCGGCGTAGACCGGTTCGCCAGGCGTGCGGCGCAGCCGGATGCGCACCGGGCCAATGCCTTCCTCAAGCACGAATTCCGCATCCGGATCCTTGGGCACGAGCCCCAGTTCGGCGAGCAGACACGCCGCGCCGATCGTCGGGTGGCCCGCGAATGGCAGCTCGACCATCGGCGTGAAGATGCGTGCGCGATGCAGCGCGCCGCTGTCGGTCGGCGGCAGCACGAACACGGTTTCCGACAGATTGAATTCGCGGGCAATGCGTTGCATCTGCCGCGCATCGAGCGTCTCGCCGCCGAACACAACCGCCAACGGGTTGCCGCCATAAGCCTGGTCGGTGAAAACGTCGAGAGTGTGGAAGCGCAGCGCCATGTCGACAAACCTCGTGTGGCCGGCGGACTATTGTCCTACTTCTGCCGGCGGCCCGCAGCGCAGGCCCGCGCGCCACTGCGCAAGCTTGATGGCACGGGACTGGCCGGCATTGGCGGGACTGGTCGACGGCAGCCTGATGATTTCACGACCCGCCAGCAAGCTCGGCCGCGGGCGCTGCACGTGCCGTACAAAAGCTTCGGCCGCCTTGCCGCCATTCAGGCAAATCCGCTGCAATCGTCGATGCTGCGCGAGAAAGCCCGCGAAGTCGTTGGCGACTTCACTGGCGCGGACGATGCGGCCATCGAGGCTGCCGGGTCGCTCGCAGGCGGCGAGCACGTCCCAGATCGCGATGCCCTGCGCCTGCAGCTGCGCGAGGCGCGTGGTGTAGTCCGCATCGGCGGGCACGCCCAGGATCTCCGCCATGAACGGCCAGAACAGATTGCGCGGATGCGCGTAGTACTGCTGCGCGCGCAGCGAGGCAATGCCGGGCATTGAGCCGAGGATCAGGATAATGGCGTCCGCGCGTGCTGCTGGCGGAAAGCTCGCACATTGCGCTGCTGGAGTCGGGTCGGCCATGCCGCGTATTGTCGCGCACCCTTCAGCGCCGCTGGATGGGGCCGGCCAAGCGTCGGGCTATCGCCCAAGCGCGTCGATCCCCTACGATCGGGCCGTGACCGACCACGACCGCACCATTCCGCTTCGCTATTCGACGCCCGCCATGCTCGGCCACTGGCTGGTCGTGCTGCTGATCGTCAGCACGTATTGCGTGGCATGGACGATGGTCAGCCTGCGCATCTCGCCGACCCAGCTGCGGCTGTTCAATTACCACAAGTGGATCGGCGTCACGATTTTTGCGCTTGCGGTGCTGCGCGTGCTGTGGCGGCTCTGGCGGCCGCCACCGCCGCTGCCGATACAAATGCGCCCCTGGGAACGTCAGGCCGCCGAGATCATGCACCGACTGCTGTATCTGCTGCTGTTCGCCCTGCCGCTGAGCGGTTGGCTGATGAGCTCGGCCAAAGGCTTCCAGACCGTCTATTTCGGGGTATTGCCCATTCCCGATGCGCTATCCAAGAATGCCGCGCTCGGTGCCGCGCTGACGTCGGTGCATGTGGCACTGACCTGGCTGCTGCTTGGCTTGGTCAGCGTGCATGTGCTGGCTGCGCTCAAACACCAGCTCGTCGATCGCGATACCGTCCTGTGGCGGATGCTGCCGCGTCTGTCGCGCCCAAAAAAGCACTAGGAGTTTTGTAATGCTCGTATCGGCACGAATCGTCGCAGCCGCGCTGCTGTTGTTCGCTGGCGCCGTTGCGGCCGCACCACGGCCTCTGATCGCGGCGAACAGCCGCATCGAATTCAGCATCAAGGAGATGGGCGTGACGGTCAGCGGCCAGTTCACCCGCTTCGATGCGATCATCGATCTGGATCCGATGAAGCCAGAGACTTCGAGCGCAAAGATCAGCGTCGACATCGCCAGCCTGACGACTGGCGACAACGATGCCGACGCGATCGCCGTCGACAAACCGTGGCTCGACAAGGCGACGTTTCCGCAAGCCCTGTTTACCAGCAGCGCGGTCAAGCGCGTCGGTCCCGATCGCTACGAAGTGAAGGGCGCACTGACGATCCGCGGCAAGACGCGTGCGATCACCGTGCCGCTGACAACTGCCGCGCAAAGCAACGGCAGTGTCGTCGCAAGCGGCAGCTTCCGGCTGCAACGCTCGGATTTCGGTATTGGCGGCGGCGAGTGGAACGAGGGCGATGTCGTCGCCAATGACGTTGCCGTCACGTTTCATCTTGTACTTGGCGCCGCTCACTAACGGCGCTGTTCTCGAATTTTCTCCGGAGTCTGCAATGAAGAAGCTGCTTATCGCCGCTGCCCTGGCCTGCGCGCCACTCGCCACGTTTGCCGCCGATCACTACACACTCGATCCGCACCATACGTTCGCGCGCTTCGCGCTCAGCCACTTCGGCTTCTCGACGTTTCACGGCCAGTTCAATGCCACAAGTGGCACCGCGACGCTTGATCTGGCCAAGAAGGGCGGCGGTGTCGACGTCAGTATTGACGTGAGATCAATCGCCACTGGCGTCGACAAGCTCGACGCGCACTTGCTCGGCGCCGACTTCTTCGACGCTGCGAAGTATCCGACGATCACATTCAAGAGCAATGACTTCGCGTTCGATGGCGATCAGCTCGCGTCCGTTACCGGCGCATTGACCATGCACGGCGTGACCAGGCCCATCACGCTGACCGTCGCGCATTTCGTCTGCAAGGACCATCCGATCAGCCGGAGCCCGGCATGCGGCGCCGATCTGCGTGCGACGCTGAAGCGTTCCGATTGGGGGGTGTCCGGCTACGTGCCGGCGATCGGCGATGAGGTCACGCTGTCGATCGAGGTCGAAGCGACCAAGCAATAGTGTCGTGAGTCAGAAATTTGCATGCGAGCTCGCCGGTCTTTTTCACGTCTGGCCGCGTTGCTCCGCCGCGCCATAGCTTCGGCTATGCCTCGTTGTCGCGCCGCGCCAGACACGAAAAATCCTCAGCGACTTCATCATGGAATCTCTGACTCGCGACACTGGTCGTCGCTACATGAATTTGCCGCCGCTGATGCGGCCGTCGTCGTCAAACTGCGCAAAGTAGCGGCTGTTGTTGAGCCGGAATTCGCGCGTCGTGATGTCGCCGGGCATCACCAGCTGCACGTCCGGATACGCCGCCTTGAACTGGGCCGGCGTTGGCTTGCCGGCAATGAACTGATCGAAGGCGTTCATATCGGTGACGTAACCGTGCACCACTTCGGACTTGTTCATCGGGGCATTCTGC
>DATCXY010000521.1:0-7561 GCA_036570585.1 Solimonas sp.
AAATGCTTGACGGCGTTGGTGACGTAGCACCACTGCCGATCGAGGCCCGCCGCTTGCAGCGCCTCGTCGAGAACGCGACCGGCTGGGCCGACGAACGGCGTACCGGCGAGATCCTCGTCGTTGCCCGGCTGTTCGCCGACCAGCACGACGCGCGCGCGTCGTGCGCCTTCGCCGAACACGGTCTGCGTCGCGTGCGCGTACAGATCGCAGCCGCGGCAAGCGGACGCAGCCTTGCGCAGCGCAGCCAGACCTCGGCGTGCTGGCAGAAAATCGGCAGCGCCATGCGGACTCATGCCGCCGCCGACCATTCCGGCGCACTCAGGTCGAGCCGCTGCATCAGGCCGTGCGCATCGAACGGTGCCTTGACCTTGATGTCATTGTCGAAGAAGCAGAACACGTCGCGTCCGCGGCGCTTCGCCGGCGCCTTCTCGCTGATCTTGTTCGCATCGGCGAGCTCGCCGCCATTGCGCCAGGCGTCGACGCGCGTGGCCCAGCGGTCGAGCGCCGCCCCGGAATAGCCGCTCGCGTACAGCTTCTTGTCGCCGTGCAGGCGGACATAGACAAAGCCGGCGGTTACGTCTTCGAAATACGGCCATTTGCCCGCGGTATCGGCGACGACGGCCGCGATGTCGTAGCGTCGCAGCAGGCGGATATAAGCCTCATCGACGAAGCTTTCGTGGCGCGCTTCGAGCGCGTGACGAAAGCGCTGCGCCGGCTCGATCGCGAGGCGCACGCGGCCGCGCATGCGGGCATCGCGCCGGCGCGCGAGCCGCATCGCAGCCTCGCCATGGCGAGGCAACAGTGCGAAAAACGTTTCCAGACGCTCGGCGTCGAAGCGAAAACTCGGTGGCAGCTGCCATAGGAACGGTCCGAGCTTCTCGCGGAGGTTGAAGATGCCCGATGCGAGGAAATTCGTGAGCGGTTGTTCGACGTCGCGCAGCCGCAGGCGATGTGAAATGAAGCGACTGCCTTTCACGGTGAAGACGAAACCGGGTGGCGTCTGCGCGTACCAGCGCGCGTAGTACTCGGGCCGCTGCAGCGAATAAAACGAGCCGTTGAGTTCGATGCCGCCGAACTGGCGTGATGCGAATGCAAGTTCCTGATCCTGGGTCAGCCCCTTCGGATAGAACACGCCGCGCCATGGCGCATAGCGCCAGCCGGAGATGCCGATGATTGTCTTGCTCATGTTGATCAGAGCCCCGCCAGCGCACCGCAGTTCCATCTGCAGTGCTTGAGGGTTTCAGCCCTCGTTCACGGCGTCTCGCCAGCATGAACGTCAATCCGGCGTGATGCCGGGCGCGGTATCGCAATTGGCGGGACCGCCATACGGACGGCGACGAATGGACTCGGGAGTGGATAACAAGAAGCAACGACGACCGTGGCTCAAATGGTTGAACCGGTTGATCACGGTGGCTTTCATCGTGCTCGTCGCCTGGCTCGTCATTTCGCGCGCACATTCGGTCGATTGGGCCAAGGTCATGACGTCGCTGCGCGAGATGCCGGCCTGGATTCTGCTGCTGGCCGCGTCGTTCGCCGCGGCCAGCTACGCGATCTATGCCTGCTTCGACTGGTTTGCGCGCATCTATACGACGCAGGTGCCGAAGCTCAGGCAATTCGAGATCGCGCTGGTCAGCTACGCGTTCAATCTCAATCTCGGCGCGCTGATCGGCAGCGTCGGTTTTCGTTATCGGCTGTACTCGCGCTCCGGCGTCGACGCCAAGAACATTGCGCGCATCGTCGCGACCAGCATGGTCACCAACTGGAGCGGCTACCTGCTGCTGGGCGGCATTGTCTTCATCGGTCGCTTCGTGACCTTGCCGCCAGGGTGGGAAATCGGTGCGATCGGCCTGCAATTGACCGGTGGCGGGATGCTGCTGCTGGTCGCCGCCTATCTGCTGCTGTGCGCGCGTTCGCATGGCAGGACGTGGACATTCCGTGGCACCGAATTCAGCCTGCCTTCGCTGCGCATGGCGGTCGGACAGGTCGTTGCCTCATCGCTGAATTGGATCGCCATCGCCGCGACGATCTGGATCCTGCTGCCCGATTCGGTCGGCTTCGGCACGGTGCTGGCGGTGTTTCTGCTCAGCAGCGTGGCCGGCGCGATGACGCATGTGCCGGGCGGGCTGGGCGTGCTCGAAGCGGTGTTCATCGCGCTGCTCGGCGGTGAAGTTGCGCAGCACCGCTTGATCGCCGCACTGCTGGCATTCCGCGTGTTCTATTACTTCGGGCCGCTGGCGATCGCGATTGCGCTGTATCTGTGGATCGAGGTGCGCGGTCGTCGCGGCGGCGCGCGGCGACGGAAGAAAAAGATAGATCGCGCCGCGCGGCATGCGCGACGTCGCGAGGTGGAGAGCTGTTGACGGAGACCGGTCAGGTCATTCCGCTGAAGGAATGACGGTTGTCAGTGACGAAGCCCTTTCACGCGCACCTTGAAGTCCATCGCGGGCCCTGGTGTCGGTGCGGTTTTGGTCTTCAGCACGTAATTCGGTGATTCGAGTTCAAGATCGAGCTTGTAGAACAAGCGGGCCATCGACAGCGCGATCTGGATTTCCGCGAGGCTCTTGCCAAGACAGGTATGCGGGCCGCGACCGTACGGCGAGTAGACGCCGGGCTGCATGTGTTCGGCGCGTGGCTTGGCGTAACGGTCGATGTCGAATTTTTCCGGCTGCGGCCAGTACTCATGCATGAAGTGCGGCACCGAGGTGCCGACGTAAATCATCTCGCCCTCGTAGATCTGGTGGCCTTCGAACACGAAATCCTTGGTTGCGGTGCGCATCTGCGCGACGGCGATCGGATACAGGCGCATCGTCTCCATGATCGCGCCCTGCAGTGACGGAATCCGCTTGAGCAGATCTTCCTCGTCGATCGTGCCGCTGGCGAACAGCGCGTCGACTTCCTCATGCACGCGCTTGAGCACTTCCGGATGCTTGAGCACCGTGTAGGTGATCGCGGCCGTGGTGTTGGCGACGGTGTCGAGGCCGGCGACGTACGGGCCGGTCAGCGAAACGATCAGGTCGCTCGCCGGCATCACGTCCGGCGTTTCGATATGCGCGGCCATGATGTCGTCGATCAGATTGCGATCTTCCGGCTTGGTCGTCGCATAGCGCGCCTTGGCTTCGGCGATCATCTTGTAGCCGAGTTCGAACACGCGCGCCTTGGCCTTCTTGTAGACCGGCCGCTTGAGCAGAATCTTCGGCCGCTGGCGCGTCACCAGCACGTTGAGGATGTGCAGGATCGTGGTGCGGATGTCCTTCACGTATTCGAGCGGCGCGGCACCGGTCAGGATCGTGCCGAGCTGATCGACGACCATGAACTGCATGCCCTCGACCACCGGCACTGCGCTGCCGACTTTCCAGTCGCGCGCAAAGCAGCGGTCTGTGATCTCGATCAGCTCGTTGTAGCGGCCTTTGATCGATTCCTTCGAATAGCCGCTGCGCATCACGTCGCGCAACTGCTTGTGCGTCTCGCCGTCTTCACCGGTCAGCGTGCGCGTCGCGCCATATTCGCCGACCAGGCCTTCCCAGAACTGCTTGGAGCGCAGGCTGTCCTTGCCTTCGCGCGTGCCCATGAACGTCGCCGCCTCGACACCGGCAATCAGCACGTACTTCTGGCCAAGAATGCTCAGCCGCACGACCGGCCCGTACTGGCGGTAACTGTCGACGAAAAACTGCGCCGGGCCCTTGACCATGCCGAACAGGCTGCCGACCAGCGGCAGACCGCGAATCGTCGGCGTCTGGCGGGGTTCCATCGTTTGCATTGCGGCGGTCACGGTTCATCCTCGGCGAGCAGGTGGGCATCGAAATGGGGTTCGGCCCTTGAGCTGCCAGCGTTTTAGCAGGCGTGATGAGACATGGATTCGTCCGAGCGGGGGAGATCGCCGTGCTTGGGGCGACAGCACCGTCGCCAGCGTGGGAGACTGTAAGACCTGTCACCTTCGGGAGCGATAGCGATGAACAAAGCGGTCGGATTGATTGTGGGCGCGCTGGTGCTCGCCGGAATTGGCGTGATTGCGTGGTATCACTACGGACCGCCGTCCAACGCGCCGGTCGAGACGGCGACGCCGGCCGTCGTCGAAAACGCCGCACCGGCGCAGCTGCCAGCCGAGCCGGAATACCGCGTGCCCGAGGAGCAAGGACCGGAAGGCGCTGCTGGCCCGACGATGCCGGCACTGGCTGACAGTGACGAGGCGGTGCGCGGCGAGCTAGAAACCCTGGCAGGCAAGGCGCCGGTGGAATCGCTGTTGATACCGACGCAGATCATTCGTCGCTGGGTGGCGTTCATCAACAGTCTCGACAAGGACGGTCTGCCGGTGGCCCAGCGGCCGATCAAGCGCGTTCCGGGCTATCCGCAGGTCAGCGATCATGATCAGGATCTGGTGCTCGACGAGCGCAACGCCGAACGCTACGAGGACTATCTGAGCGTGCTGCGCGAGGTCGATGCCAGAAAGTTCGTCGCGTTCTACTTCCACTACTACCCGCTGTTCCAGCGTGCCTATGAAGAGCTGGGTTATGGCGGCCGCTACTTCAACACGCGGCTTCTGCAGGTAATCGACAAATTGCTGGCGACGCCGATTGTCGACGGGCCGATCAAGCTGGTACGGCCGAACGTGATGTACAAATTTGCCGACCCGGAACTCGAATCGCTTTCGTTCGGTCAAAAGACGCTGATCCGGCTCGGCCCGGAAGGCGAACAGACGGTCAAGGACAAGCTGCGCGCGATCCGTACCGAGATCATCGCGCGCGCCAAGCAGCCGGGTAGCCCGGAGGTCGGAAAGCCATGAGAACCCTGTTGAGTGTGGCCGCATTGGCACTGTTGGCAGCCTGTGCGTCGAAACCCACGACAAGCAAACCACTGACGCTGGATCAGAAGCTCGAAAAAAGCGGCTACGAGCTTGGCGGCGAGATCGACAAGATCCAGAGCTGGAATGTCGACGGCTGGAACCGGATCGATGATCAGCATGTGGCGTTCAGCGCCGGGCCGTCGAGCGATTATCTGGTGACGCTGATGGCGCCATGCAGCGGCCTGGTGAGTGCTCAGACGATCGGCTTCTCGGTGACGGTCGGCCAGTTGACGCACTTCGACAAGCTGGTCGTGCACGATATGGGGTTCACAGACCAGTGCCAGATCGATTCGCTGCACAAGCTCAAGCGCCTGAAGAAAAAGGATTAGGGTGTTCGCGCCGTCGGATCGTTGCGGTGCAGCGGTTCACAGCCAATTCAGTCGTCTGACCTACCGTGGAGCATCCCTCCATGATCAGGAGACGATCATGAAATTGCGAACGATGATATGGGCGATATTGACGACGACGACGTTAGCCATGCCGGCATTTGCCAGCGTCTATACCAACGCTGATGGCCAGCGCGTCGAATGTCACGACGAACAGGTGGTGACCAAAAAGGGTGATCATCCGATTGCTGCGCCGGTTCTGGGCGCAGTCGCCGGTGGTGTGATCGGCCATCAGATCGGCGGTGGTCACGGCAAGGATATTGCGACCGGCGCCGGGGCAGTCGGTGGTGCGGCGGTCGGCAAGCATTACAACGATCAGAATGCGCATGAAGAAGTAACGACGCGGCAAGTTTGCACGCCGGTCAACGGCTGACCGTTCTGACGCCGATTCAGCGTCACAAATGAGGAGTGGGGAATGAGAAACCTAGGCTTCGTGGCGCTGCTGGCGCTCGGCATGCTGACCGCGTGCGCAACGACGACGCCATATCAGCCGGTGCGCGACGGCTACGGCTATCAAGACCAGCGCATTGAAGGCAATCGCTATCGCGTGACCTTCGCCGGCAGCACGGCGACGCCGCGGCAGACGGTCGAGAACTATCTGCTGTATCACGCGGCCGAGTTGACGCTCGCCAGCGGCAACGACTATTTCATCGTCACGCAAAGCTCGACCAGTGCCAACGGCAAGCCGGGTTCCGGTTTGAGCCTGGGGCTCGGCGGTTTCGGTTTTGGCTCGCATTCGGGCCTCGGTGTTGGCGTCGGGACCAGTACCGGCGGGAACAAGGTCGAATACAGCGCGCAGGCGGAAATCGTCACCTACAAAGGCAAGAAACCGGACGACAATCCGCAAGCCTTCGATGCGCGGGAAGTGAAGCAGAATCTCGACGCGAAGATTTCGCGCCCGGCACCCTGAGCGAGGCTGGGTTCTGCGTCAGCCGCCGTCGTCCGCGGACAGCTGCGCCCAAGGCTCGCTGTGGGCCTCCGACAGGATCCAGTCGCGGAACGCCATGATCGTCGGTTCACGCTCGGCCGCGGCCGTGTGCACCAGATAGTACGAAGCGCCGGTCGGCAGGCTCAGCGAGAATGGCGCAACCAGGGTGCCCTCGGCAATTTCCTCGCTGGCCATGACCGGGATGCCGAGTACCACGCCGAGACCGTCCGCGGCCGCCTGCATCGCCAGTGCGACGTGATTGAACGTGGGGCCGCGTCGCGTGTTCACGCCGCGCACACCGGCGGCCTTGAGCCACGATGTCCAGTTCGGCCGGCCGACATCCATCATTGCGATGTCGCTCTCGAAGTGCAGCAAGGTGTGATTGCGCAGATCGTCCGGCGTGCGCAGCGCGTTCGGCCCTTCGAGCAGACGCGGGCTGCACATCGGCAGCGAGTACGACGTGAACAATTTGTGGGTGACGTAGCCGGGGTAGTCGCCATCGCCGAAGCGGATCGCGATGTCGCCGCCATCGAGCAAGTGGCTGCCCTGATCGTTCTCGCCGCGTGCGCGATCGACCAGCGATTGCCGCGCCGAGATGCGCAGATCAACGTCGGCGTGTCGATCGCGGAACGTCGCCAGCTTCGGAATCAGCCATTTGGTCGCCAGCGCCGGCGGCACGGTGACGATCACCCGACCGGCGTGCGCGAGTTGCTGGGCCGCGGCGACCGCCTGTGCGAGTTGCTCGAATGCGGCCGTCAGCTTCGGCAGGCAGGCCTCGCCGGCCGGCGTCAACGTGATCCGCCGCGGCGAGCGCTTGAACAGCATGATGCCGAGAAATTCTTCGAGCGCCTTGATCTGATGGCTGACCGCCGCCGGCGTCACATGCAGTTCGCGCGCCGCCTTGTGGACGCTGCTGTTGCGTGCGGCGGCTTCGAAAGCGCGAAGCGCGTTGAGGGGTGGCAGGCGCATGAAGCGACGGGCATCGAGCAAAAGTGGAAGTGACAGCATGCGGGCGCTGCAGCGAAATACAAGTTTCGCCGGACGCCGACTCATTATTCATGATGACGGATGCGCCGACGGCTGCAAAGCGCGCGGCGCCTGACCGGGCGATCCGCCGGAACTGGCTCGCCAATGGCCGGCACTGGCCGGCGAACCGTGTAAAATTTCGCGAAGCCACTTTGTCCGTCATGAAGCCAAAACAAGCGCTCGAATTCAAAGGCCGGATGTTGTCGCTGACGCGGGCCCGTGTCGTCGACCCGGATCTCGCCGCCATCACCGCCCAGTTGCACGACTTCGCGCGCCAGATGCCGCAAGCGGTGCAGGGCATGCCCATCGTTCTGGAAGCGGACGTTGCCGTCGATCTCGGCGGCGTGCTGGCGGCGCTGCGCGACGTTGGCATGCAGCCGC
>DATCXY010000522.1:0-8191 GCA_036570585.1 Solimonas sp.
GCCGGCCTGAACGCCGAGCGGCTCGCCGCGCTGCATGCGCAAGCCGAGGCCGACCACGTCGGTTTCTGGGCCGGCCTCGCCAAAAAGGAACTGGCGTGGCAGACGCCGTTCACGCAATCGCTCGACGACAGCCATGCGCCGAACTATCGCTGGTTCGCCGACGGCAAGCTCAATGTCTCGGTGAATTGCCTCGATCGTCATCTCGGCGCCAAGGGCGACAAGATCGCGATCCGCTTCGAAGGCGAGAAGGGCGACACCCGGAATTACACGTATCGCGAACTGCACGCCGAAGTCTGTCGCGTCGCCAACGCGCTGAAGTCGCTCGGCGTTGGCAAAGGCGATCGCGTCGTCATCTACATGCCGATGGTGCCTGAAGCGGTGATGGCGATGCAGGCCTGCGCGCGCATCGGTGCGATCCACAGCATCGTGTTCGGCGGCTTCTCGTCAGCGTCGCTGAAGGACCGCATCGAGGGCGCCGGCGCCAAATTGCTGATCACGGCGGACGGCGGCCATCGCGGCGGCAACATCGTCGATCTCAAGAAGGCTGTCGATGAAGCGCTGGTGCACGGCTGCGAGACGCTGAGCAAAGTATTGGTGCTCAAGCGCACCGGTCACGATGTCGGCTTTGATCCGGCGCGCGATGTCTGGTGGCACGAGCTTGTCGGTCAACAGTCCGAGCGCTGCGAACCCGAATGGGTCGAGGCCGAACATCCGCTGTTCCTGCTCTACACCTCCGGTTCCACCGGCAAGCCGAAGGGCATCCAGCATTCGAGTGCCGGCTATCTGCTCGGCGCCGTGACCAGTTGCCAGTGGGTGTTCGATCTGCGTGACGACGATGTGTTCTGGTGTACCGCCGATGTCGGCTGGGTCACCGGTCACAGCTACGTCTGCTACGGTCCGCTCGCTTGTGGCGCGACGGTGCTGATGTACGAAGGCGCGCCGACGGTGCCGGATGCCGGACGCTTCTGGAAGATCTGCCAAGACCATGGCGTGACGATTTTCTATACGGCGCCAACCGCGATTCGCGCGCTGATGAAACTCGGCAACGAATGGCCGAAGCAATACGATCTGTCGAAATTGCGGTTGCTCGGCAGCGTCGGCGAGCCGATCAATCCGGAAGCGTGGATGTGGTATCACAAGGTCATCGGCAACGAGAAACTGCCGATCGTCGACACCTGGTGGCAGACCGAAACCGGCAGCATCATGATCGCGCCGATTCCGGGCGCGGTGCCGACCAAGCCCGGCTCCTGCACCAAACCGCTGCCCGGCATCGCCGTGGAAGTGGTCGACGAAGCGGGCGAGATTCTCAAACAGACCGATGTCGGCGGCTACCTCGTCGTCAGCAAGCCGTGGCCATCGATGTTGCGCACGATCTGGGGCGACAACGAGCGTTACCTCAAAACCTACTGGGGACAGTTCGGCAACAAGTACTACGTGGCCGGCGATTCGACCCATCGCGATGCAGACGGCTATTACTGGATCATGGGCCGCATCGATGACGTGCTGAACGTCTCGGGCCATCGTCTCGGCACCATGGAAATCGAGAGCGCACTAGTCAGTCATCCGGCCATCGCGGAGGCCGCCGTCGTGGGCCGCCCGCATGAGGTCAAGGGCGAGAGCGTATTGGCGTTCGTGATCTGTCGCGGCGATCGGCCGCGTGGCGCCGACGCGGAGAAGTTGACGAAGGAACTGCGCGAACACGTCGGCCGCGAAATCGGCGCGCTCGCCAAGCCCGACGAGATCCGCTTTGCCGACAACCTGCCGAAGACGCGCTCCGGCAAGATCATGCGTCGCCTGCTGCGCGCGATCGGCAAAGGTGAGGAGATCACACAGGACATCTCGACGCTGGAGAATCCGGCAATTGTCAAACAGCTGGCCGGCGAAGCTTGAGATTGGCGCTCGAAGAAAAGCGGCCCGCAATGCGGGCCGTTTTTTTGGGTACGCGCAAAGGCTAAGCGGGCACCGGCGCTTCGATTGGTACCGACTCCAGCGTTCTCAGAAAATCATCACTCCAGCGCTCGACGTTGCTCTCCACCAGCCCCTGCATCAACTCGCGGTAGCGTTCCCTTCGCTCCTCGACACTCATGTGTCGCGCGGTCTGCAGCCTCTCGGCCACGCCTTCGGTGTCGTAGGGATTGACGATCAGTGCAGCCTGCATCTGTTTGCCGCTGCCGGCGAAACGCGACAACACCAGCACGCCCGGGTCATTCGGATCCTGCGCTGCGACATATTCCTTGGCGACCAGATTCATGCCGTCACGCAGCGGCGTGACGAAGCCGATCCGGCTCATCCGATAAAGTCCGGACAACTGGCGCCGTGTAATCGCGCGATTGATGTAGCGCAGTGGCGTCCAGTCGAGCTGCGCGAAGCGGCCATTGATATGGCCCGCCATGGTTTCCAGTTCATGTCGCAGATGCACGTATTCCGGCACGTCACCGCGTGAGGTCGGCGCGATCTGCAGGAAGCTCACCTGACCGTGCGTGTCCGGGTAGTTCTCCAGGAGCTTCTCGTACGCATGAAAGCGCTCGGGAATGCCCTTGGTGTAATCGAGCCGGTCGACACCGATGATCTGCACGCGATTGAAGATCGCCGCCTTCAGGCGCGCTGCATCCTTGCGCGCCTCATCGCTGGCCGCCATCTCGGCGAACTGCTCGGCATCGATGCCGATCGGAAATGCCTTGGCCACCACCGTGCGGCCGTAGGCGCTCAGGCGATCGCCATCGGCACTGCCGCCCGCTTCGCGCAATACGTAATCGCGGAAGCGCTGCACATCACTCTCGGTCTGGAAACCGATCAGGTCATAGGCCATCAGCGCGCGCGCGAGCCGATCGTGCATCGGCAGCGTCGCGAAGATCTCGCGAACCGGGAACGGAATGTGCAGGAAAAATCCCAGCTTCTGCCGGCATCCGGCTTCGCGCAACATCTCGCCGAACGGCAGCAAGTGGTAGTCGTGGACCCAAATCAGATCATCGTCGCGCAGCAGCGGTAGCAGCGCCGACGAGAAGCGCCGGTTGACGCGTTGATACCGATCGTAAAAACGTCGATCGAATGAGGTGAGATCAAGGCGATAGTGAAACAGCGGCCACAGGCATGCGTTGGCGAAGCCGTTGTAGTAATCGTGATGCTCGTCCCGTGTCAGGCTGACGGTGGCGCGCGTCACGCCGGCAGTCGTCTGCTGCTTGACCTGCGCTTCCGTATTTTCGGTAACCTCGCCGCTCCAGCCGAACCACAGGCCGTGACGAGTCTGCAGCGCTTCGGCCAGCGCAACCGCCAAGCCGCCGGCACGTGTCGTTCCACGCAATGAGCCGACCCGATTGGATACGGCCACCAGACGGCTCATGACCACAGCCTCCCATCGCGCGCAACGCGCTCGGTGCTCGCCGACAGCCATTCGTGAACCGCGGCCACCCCATCGAGGCGAAACTTTGCGGCACTGTCGCCATCGCCGACCTTGATGCCGTAGCCACCATGCAACTGCACGAACGCGAAGCCGTCTTCATCGGTGGTGTCGTCGCCGACGAACACCGGCACCCGATCACGGAACAGCGGCCGCGTCATCAGGGTTTCGACCGCCCGCCCCTTGTGCAGCCCGCGCGGGCGCGCTTCCACCACCATCTTGCCGATCAACACATCGAGACCGTGCGTGGCGGCAACCGTGCGCACGAAATTCTGGCACTCGTCGGCGCGCTCCGGCGCCGCGCGATAGTGCAATGCAACTGACGCACCCTTGTTCTCGACGATCAGCGCGGGGTCGCGACCGTACTGCAGGCGGATGTCCTCGGCTGCCGCCGAAACGCCCGGCCAGACCCGACGCTGCGGCGTTGCATTGCCATGCACGCGCAACTCGGCGCCATGCTGGCCGGCACCGGGCAGTTGCAGCGGCAGCAGGCAGGCATCGATCTGCTTCAGCGGTCGACCGCTGATGACGGCCAGCGCGCCGCCAATCAGCCTTTGCGTCCGCTCGATCAGGCGGATCAGCGCCGGCTCGATGTAGACGAGCTCCGGCCTCGCGACGATCTCCGTCAGCGTGCCGTCAAAATCGAGGAACAAGGCCTCGCGCCCCGCCAGCAGCGGTGGCGATACCGCTTCGATCGCGCATTCGGTTTGCATCCGATGCAGTCTGGACGAACGCGTCTATCAGGACAACTCTTTTGATATCAACGAGTTCAGCGCGCATTCAGATGGCGGCCGGAGGGCGGCGCAAAACCGGTTTCCGTCGTCCGGCGCAGCGCCATGCGTCGTGCCCGCTCGAACGGTACCTTCCGAAATATGCCGCCCCCTCGGTGCGGCACTCAGGACAAGCAGGTAAAGGTCAGTTTGAACGCCTGGCCATGAAGGCCACGCGTTCAAACAGGTGCACATCGGATTCGTTTTTCAGGAGGGCGCCGTAGAGGGGGGGCAGCGTCTTCTTGGTGCTCGCGTCGTGCAGCACGGCCGGATCGATGTCTTCGGCGAGCAGGAGCTTGAGCCAGTCCAGCAATTCGGACGTCGACGGCTTTTTCTTCAGGCCCGGCAGGTCACGCAGGCCAAAGAACACTTCCATCGCTTCCTTGGTCAGATTCTTCTTCAGGTCCGGGAAGTGCACGTCGACGATCTTCTGCATCGTCTCTTTTTCCGGGAAACGGATGTAGTGGAAGAAACAGCGGCGCAGGAATGCGTCCGGCAGTTCCTTCTCGTTGTTGGACGTGATGATGATGATCGGGCGGTTGCGCGCCTTCACCGTCTGCCGCGTCTCGTAGACGTAGAACTCCATCTGGTCGAGTTCGCGCAGCAGATCGTTGGGGAATTCGATGTCGGCCTTGTCGATTTCATCGATCAGCAACACCGGCTGCGTATCGGCTTCGAACGCCTCCCACAGTTTGCCCTTGATGATGTAGTTGCCGATGTCGCGCACCTTCTCGTCCCCGAGCTGCGAGTCGCGCAGGCGCGAGACCGCGTCGTACTCGTAGAGACCGTGCTGCGCCTTGGTCGTCGACTTGATCGCCCAGTCGAGCAATGGTCGGTTCAGCGCGCGCGCGATCTCGCGTGCGAGCTGCGTCTTGCCGGTGCCGGGCTCGCCCTTGACCAGGAGCGGGCGCTGCAATGTCACGGCAGCGTTGACCGCCATCATCAAATCGTCGGTCGCAACGTAAGTATCGGTACCTTCAAAGCGCATCTGGGAATTCCATGCAGTGATCAAGTGAAAGGCTGATTTTGCTATGCGGCAGGCGCCGAGCGCCAATCGGGGCGTGGCTCAGTCCAGCGGCGCAAGCAGTCCGGCGAGCTCATCACCGTCCAGTGCGAGGCTCTCCGCGCTGTCGGCGAACAGCGCCTCGGCGAGCGCGCGCTTGCGCGCCTGCAACTCGGCGATCTTTTCCTCGACGGTGCCGACACTGAGCAGCTTGTAGACGAACACCGGCTTGTCCTGGCCGATGCGATGCGCACGATCGGTCGCCTGATTCTCGACCGCCGGGTTCCACCACGGGTCGTAGTGGATGACGGTATCGGCCGCAGTCAGATTGAGGCCAACCCCGCCGGCCTTGAGACTGATCAGAAACAGCGGCACTTCCTCGCGCTGGAAGCGATCGACCAGCGCCTCGCGATCGGCGGTCGCACCGGTCAGCAGCAGGTAGTCGATGCCGCGCTCGCGCAACGCCGCTTCGATCAGCGTCAGCATCGACGTGAACTGCGAGAACAGCAGCACGCGCCGGCCTTCGCGCAGCATCTCCGGCAACATGCCCATCAGCAGTTCGAGCTTCGCGGATTCGCCGACGCGCAGTGCTTCTTCGGTTTTCAGCAGGCGTGGATCGCAGCAGATCTGCCGCAGCCGCAGCAATGCCGACAGCAGCGCGATACGCGACTGCGCCAGACCGCGCCGTTCGATCTCCGCCTGCACTTCCTCCTGCATCGCCGCGCGCACGGTTTCGTACAGATCGCGTTGCCCGCCTTCGAGCACGACGCTGCGGATGATCTCGGTGCGCGGCGGCAGATCGCTCGCCACTTCGCTTTTGGTTCTGCGCAACATGAACGGGGCGACGCGGCGCGCCAGCTGTGCGCGTACTTCGACATCGTCGTGCTTCTCGATCGGCTGACGGAAACGGCGACGGAACTGCGCGTCGTCGCCGAGATAGCCGGGCATCAGAAAATTGAACAACGACCACAGCTCGCCAAGATGATTTTCCATCGGCGTCCCGGACAGGCACAGGCGATGACGCGCATCTAGCTTGCCGGCGTTCTGCGCGGCCTTGGCGCGCGGGTTCTTGATGTTCTGCGCCTCGTCGAGCACCAGCAGGTGCCAAGGCTGTTTGCGCAGGGCTTCGAAGTCGCGGCCGAGCAGCGCGTAGGTCGTCAGCACCAGATCGGCGTTGTGCATGTGCGCGAAATACCGGCGCCGGTCGCTGCCGTGCAATACCAACACCCGCAGCCCGGGCGCGAAGCGCGCCGCCTCGCGCCGCCAGTTGAAGATCAGGCTGGTCGGCGCAACCACCAGCGCCGGACAATCGAGCCGACCTTCGTTCTTTTCGATCTGCAGATGCGCGAGCGTCTGCAAGGTCTTGCCGAGACCCATGTCATCGGCGAGCACACCGCCGAAACCGCGCTCGCGCAGCAGTTGCAACCAGGCCAGGCCTTCGTGCTGATAGCCGCGCAGCTCGGCCTGCAAGCCATCCGGCACTCGCAGCGCGGCGCTGGCCGCACGCAGCTGCGCGCTCCAGTCGTGCGCGGCATCGATGCCGCGACGCTGCAGATCGGCACCACCGCCGAGGTCGTCGAGCAACACACCCGACCAGCGCGGCAGGCGCAGGCTGCCGTCCTTCTGCAGCGGTTGTTCGTCGTAAAGCTCGATCAGTGTGGCGAGGATCGGCTTGACGCGCGCAGCCGGCAGACGGATCAGGCGGCCGCCGTCGTCGCGCACGATCAGCGGTGCATCGTCCGGCAATGCGCGCAGACGTGCCGGCGTCAATCGCTCACCGGACTGCCGCAGCAAGGACACAAGCAGCGGCAGCAGCGGCATCTCGTGGCCATCGATCGAGATCTGCAGACCGACATCGAACCAGCCGCCACGGTCATCGACGCGCAGCGACCAGTCGCTGTCCGGCTCGTGCAATCGCCACGGAAAATCGGTATCGATTTCCAGGCGCCAGCCATCGGCGCGCAACTTCGGTGCTTCGATCGCAAGAAAGTCGACCCAGCCGGCGCGGCCGATGCTCGGCGGCGGTGCGAGCAGCGTGGTCGGCCGATGGTAGTAATCGCGCACCGTTTCCAGACGCGCGCGATGCAGTCGCGCCAGCATCTCCTGTTCGCTCGCCATGCGCCGCTCGATCTGCGTGACCTGGCCGTTTTGCACGCGAATCAGCGGCCCCGGCGGCGTATCCGGCGTGCAACGCATGCCGGCGTAATCGAAGCTCAGGCTCGCCGCGTCGATCGATTCTTCGCGCGCCCACGACTGCGACAGCGAAGACTGGCGCAGCGCCAGTACCGGCACCGGTTCGACATCGCGGCGTCGCCGATAGCGGATCGGCGGCGGTGGCGGCACTTGCGCGGCATATTCACCAAGCGCCGCCGGCCAGCGCGCCGCCAACTCCGCCACTTCATTCGGAGCCGCCGACGATGCGCATAACAGCTGTTGTGCCAATGCCGCCGGCACGCCGCCGTCGACCGGGCCGACTCGCGCATGCGCGGCATCGACGTACCACGGCGGTTGCAGCGGCAACACGACGGCCGCGGCCGCCACCTCCAGTTGCAGGCGGCTGCGTCCGTCATCACCGAGCTGCCAGCGCCATTTGCCCGCTTGCGCAACATCGACCGTCAGGGCGGGCGCCTGCTCGCTCTGCCAGTGGCCACGCCCACTGCGCGCGAGCATGCGCAGCACCTCGACACCCCAGGCGCCTTCGAGCCGCCACGGCGGTTCGGGATCGGACTGTCGCGCCTCGACGAATTGCAGCAGGCGACGATCGAACTCGGTGACCTGCCGCGCGTGACTGTGCGCGGCCTTGATCTGCGGCTGGACGCTGCCGTAGCTGCCATCGCTGCGCCGACGTGCGCTGACGACATTCAGCGTTGCGCGCTGCGGCAGCTCGGCATCGCGATCGAGCAGGTAGAGCAGACACGCCGCACCTTCGCCGGCCGCGCAGGGTTCCGGCTCCAGGCCAGCGAGCCAGGCTTGCAGATCGTTTGCTGGCGCGCGCGTCGCCATCAGCGTCCGGATCCGGAC
>DATCXY010000523.1:0-8036 GCA_036570585.1 Solimonas sp.
ACTTCGCCTGCAGCGCGTTCGGCGTGAACTGCGAGTCGGAGAAATGGATCTCCCAGTCGGTGATCGCATCCTCGTTGGTCAGCGCGGTGACGAAATAGCGCTTCGACTGCAGATCGTAGATCGTCTGCGGAATGCCGCTGACGGTCGGGATGAACGGTACCGTCAGCAGGTGCGATTCCTGCACCTTCCACAACTGGCCACGATCGTCGTAGCAGTCGATCACCGCAATCGACCATGAATCCTCATCGAGATAGAAGCGGCGCTTGCCGAAGCGGTGGCGCTGCCCTTTGCGCAGCGTCGCCTCGACCACCCAGACGCGGTGCAGTTCGTAGCGCGCGAGATCCTGGTTGATGTGGCCGGGACGGATGATGTCCTTGTACTTGAACGTCGGGCTGTTCAGCACCCAGGAGTTGTACGGGATCAACATCTCGCGCTTGCCGAGCAACTTCCAGTCGTAGCGATCCTGCGCGCCGTTGAACATGTCGATCTGGTCGTTGAACTGCTCGCCGTCCGAGCCGATCGACGGATTGTCATAGCCGACGTCGGGCGCGCGGTTCACGCGGCCAAGACCCGGGCTGTAGAGATACGCGACGCGCGTATTGCCGGCACCGCCGGCGGTCTCCTGCACCAACGTGATCTGGCCAGCGACGCGCGGCGGCGAGACCACTTCCTGCATGTAGTAGGCAAAGATGCCCTTCTTGTCGAGCTTGGCCGGTTCCTTGAGATTCGCGTACTTGAACTTCACGTCCTCGATCAGCTTGCTGATCTTGTAACTGCCGTCCGGCTTGACGATCGCCTGATTGTTGTAACGACGCACGGCGCTGCCACGAAACTCGAGCTTGTGATTCCAGATCGGCTCGGCGCCCGACTTCGGAATCGGGAACGGGAAGCCGAGCTCCGCACCCTGCACATCGTCCGTGCCATTGAGTGATGCACGCGTCGCGTTGGCGATCGTCGCCTTGTAGATCTCGTCCGGGAAAAACGCGTTGCGGACGGTCGGATAGACGACCATCTTGTAATCCGGATAAGTCTTGAACATGGCCTTGTGGCCTTCGCTCAACTGGTCGGCGTACTTCGCCATGTTGTCGCGCGTGATCACGTACAGGGGCTTCATGAAATATTCGGGCGGCTTGTTGCCGACCTTGTAGGTCAGAAAGTCCTTCACGTACGACGGCATGTAGGCCAGCATCAGATCGGCACTGCTGTGGCCCTTGGTACTGCTGTCGACCAGCGCGGCCAGATCGAGCGCCTTGCCGATGTCGAATGCCGCGACCATGCGCGAGAACGCATCGGGCCTTTTCTTCAGCGCGGTCAGCACCGCGGCGATGTCATCCTTGAGCGCCGGCAGGCGTATCTTTTTCTGCTCGACCTGCGCGAGCAGCCCGTCGACCGACTTGCCGCCGCGGGTCGCCAGCACCGCATCGATATCCGACTTCAGCTTGCCGTCGCCGGTCAGCATCCCGCGCACCAGCTTCATCACCTGCTGGAACTTCGCCGGATCGCTGTCCATCACGTCCTGACCGAGCAGCAGCACCTCGCTGACCGCGTCCGGATTGGTGACGATGTCACCGATATCCTTTACCAGCCGCTTGCGCAGCGACTCCAGCTGATCACGGGTGATCGTCAACATTGCCGGCGCGAACGAGGCCTTGCCGGTCCACTCCGGAATCGTGCCGTCCTTGTTGCCGGCGCGCTGCGCGCCGACCGGCGTCAATTCCTTGCCAAGCTTCGCCGCTTCCTGGGTACTGACCCCGGCTTGGGTGATGCCGGTGACGCCCATCGTCAGCAGCAGCACGAGGCTGTTGCGCAAGATCCTGTTCATTGTGTTTTCTCCTCGATCCGTATCCGGACTCTTTAAAATGCGTAAGCGAAGCTCAACGCAAGGTTGTCACGATCGCGCAGCGTGTTGTGCGCGCCCCCGCCGGTGAAGATGGTGTAGTTGATGCGCGTCGACAGCGCTTCGGTGACGTTGATCGTGGTGCCGAAATCATATTGCTGTCGTCCTTCGACGAAGTTCTGGATCGGATACGGCGCCGTGCCGTGGATGTCCCATTGCACGCCGAGCTGTGGCCGGAAGGTCCAGCCAAAGATCACATCGTTGTATTCGCCGACGATGATGGCGCGATAACCCCATGCGAACTTGTCGGCAAAACCGCTGGTCTGCCGGTGCGGATTCAAGGTCGGGAAATCATTGGGCCCCTTCTCGTCCTGGCCGATGCTGTGATGCGTGCGATTCGGATCGCCGGTTTCCAGCTGCAGCCGGGAAAGATTTGGCAGGTCGTAGATCTGCGTGAACCCGATCTCGTTGATCATCAGGATCTGATCGGCGCCCAGTACGTTCGAAAATGCCTTGATCGCCGTCAGGTCCAGCTGACCGACGTGGAAGCGCTGGTAGCCCGGAATCGTCTGATGCGGCTGGATCGCGCCATAGCCGCGATACGTTTTCAGGAAGCTCGGCACCGCGGTATTGGCGCCCGGGAAGCGCGCGCCGCCAAGCTGCGCGAGATTGGTCAGCAGATCGGGAGTCGGCAGCGAGCCGATCACCGGCATCAGTGAGTTCAACAGCGCGGTGGGATCGACAAGAAAATCGTTGGTCGGAAATGCCGGCTGCAATCCCGTTTGCACGACATCGTCGATCGCCACCTGCAACGGCAGATTCGGCCGATATGAAAATTCGCCGGCCCACGAAATCCCGCCGGCCGTCGTGTTGAAACTGAGGCCGATCATGTGCACGTCTTCCGGGTAATCCAGGAAAAAACCGAGCGTGTCGATCGGCAGTGGCTCGCGATCGGGATTGTGCTGATTCTGGCGACCGAGCAGCGAGCCGTTGAACAGCTTGCAATTGAGCGCCGAGGTAAGCGTATTCGGCTGGTCGGTATCGTTGACGACGCCATCGGGACCAACGCCGCGCGTGCAGGAGGCGTCGGTCGCGCGAACGCTCGCGTACGGATAGCGGCTGTGATAATTCAGATAGTAGACGCTGAGCTGGGTGCCGCCGAACAGATCCGCGAAGTAATTCAGGCGTAAGCCGTACTGGCCGGAATCGCGCGGCCGGTTTGGCCTGTCCGGGTATACCGTCAGACTGGTACTGCTGATCAGCGCGATCGGACCATAGGTGCGTTGCAGCTGGTCCGGGTCCTCGCCGATCTGGCCCAGGCCGATCGTCACGTATTTGCCGCCAAACAGGTCGATGTCGCTGAAGAAACTGCCGGCAGGGTCCGGCTGCACTGCACGCCACTTGAGTTGGTAGAACAACTCGGTCGAAATGTTGTCGGTCAGCGAAGTCGACAGCAGCGCCGCGGCAGTCGGACGGAAGATTTCGTTGATCTCGGTCCCCGGCGTGTGCAGCACCGCGGAGTTCGGCGCATTGATCTCGGCGATCGCGTTGCGCGCGATCAGCGTGCTCTCGCCCCAGCGGATGGTCTGATAGCCGACCGACAGTACCGCTTCACGATCGCCGACATCGAAACGCGACTGCACGTAGCCGTCGTACAGATCGACGCCGCGTGCATAGACGCCTTCCACCTGGCTGCTGCGCGGCGTGCTCGATGGCTGAAAACGCTGATCGTAGTGATGCTCGTTGAAGCCATCGTTGATCGGATCGTAGAAGGCGATGCCGCGCACGCGCATGAGCCAGTCGCCGTACGTGACCTTCAGGTCGGACGACAGTCGACTGCTGGCGGCGACCAGATCATATTGGCTGTAGTTGATGTCACCGTTGTCGCCGTTGACGCCACCGTACGCGCCCCTGGCATCGACCAGCCGCTGGTTCGGCTCGGGATCGCCGGTCAACGAGATGCAGCTGTCTTTGGAACACAGATCCTGCTGACCCGGCACATTGGTCTTGCCGATCAGCCTGTAATCGCGCTCCTGCATGCGGATCGCGGCGCCGAACGTGTAGCGGTTGTTCAGCGTGAAGTGTGTGTCGTTCCAGTCGTATTCGAGGGCGACCGCCTGCGTCGCCGACGTCGCCAGCAGTAACAGCACGAGTGTACGTAGTCGTCTCATCTCTCCCCGCTCTCCCGTTGACGGGACTGTCGTATTGGCGCCGCAGCTTCGTGGCTGGCGGTCATCGGACTTGAACTAATGTTCGCCGCGTTCCTGTTGCCGACGATACTCGCCCGGCGTCATGTCAGTGCTCTTGCGAAACCAGCGCAGGAACGCCTGGTGCGAAAGAAACCCGAGCCGCTCGGCAATCGCACTGACCGTGTCGTCGCTGTCATGCAAACGCTCGCGGGCCATCGACAGCCGCACCCCGTCGAGAATTTCGCGATAACCAGTGCCGAGTTCCTGCAGATTGCGATGCAGGCTGCGCGCGCTGGTGCCGAGCTGCATCGCGACCGCTTCCTTGGTCGGCACGCCTTCGATGATCATCGCGCCGATCAGGTGCCGCACTTCATCGGGCAGCGACGACGAACGCTCATGCCGGCGGATGATGTCGCGCGCATGGCGATCGAGAACATCCTTCATGAAGGCATCGCTGTAGCGCAGCCGCGTCTTCAGCGTCGCCGTCGACATCACGATGCAGGACTGCCGGCGATCGAAATAGACGGGACACCGGAAGAATTCGAAATACTTGCGGACCGATTCGGCGTCATCTGGACGCGAATGCGCGAAATGTACGGCCTGCGGGAAGGGCGCCTTCTCCGGCAGCAACAGTCGCGACAAGCTCACGAGCACCCCGAGCACGTATTCACTCGCCTGCCGCTGGAAGAATGTGCTGCCGGCGAGGCAGCGCCAGTTCAGCATCACGCTACCGGGCTCGTACTGGATGGCGGTTTCGCCGATGTTGCTGAGCAGGCCGCGATAACTGGAGACGGCATCGAGCACATCGGAGAACGTTGCGCACGATTGCGAGATGTAGCCGAGCACGCCGAACGTCGCCGGCTGGATATCCGCGGCCAGATGCAGGCCCATCAACGGATCGGAGTAGCGCCGCGCGAACGCCGTCAGCATGCCTTCAAGCACCGCGACCGGGATCAGACCATCGGCGTCCGCCAGACGCGAACGCGCAAGCCCGGCCTCGTCGATCAGCTCGTCCATGCGCAAGCCGATCGCCTCGCCGCGGGCGATGATGTGTTTGAGATGGCGGACCGACACCCAACCGAGCGCGCTTGCTTTTCCGGTCATCGGCATCGGCACAGGGCTTTCGGACACGGATATCACTCCCCGATGATGGCACAGCAAAAGCCGGATTCAGCGCTCTGGCCCATTTGAACACCGCCCGTGGCCGCTCTGGAAACTAGTCCACCAGCCGAATGCCCGCCTACGATGTTCCGACCATTACGCTGACCGCGTCCATGGCAATTGCGACGTATGGCAGTGGCCATTGGGCCGGCGCCGCACACCAATGCGTATCAAAGCAGAACCGGGCACAGACGCCATGCATGCAACGCGACGATTCCAGGCGGTAGACGCTACTCGTGCGATTCCCGATATCGTGCGAAAACGCGCGCACGCGCGATCACGGCGCGTCGCGACCGCGCTGGCTTGCTTGTTGCTCGGCGCTTGCGGCGCGAGCAGTTCCTCTAGCTCGAATGCAGACGGCGCTTCGCAGTCGCCACCCGACGCAAGCCAGACCGTCACTCAAGCGCTGAGTTTTGAAACCAACGACGGCGTGACCTTGCACGCAACGATCCGCGGCACCGGCGATCTGCGCGCGCGACCGCTGATCATCGAGTTCAGCCCTTATGGCGCCGGCAGCGATATTCCCGACTTCGGCCCGGCGTACAACCACATCTTCGTCAACGCGCGGGGCACCGGCCAAAGCAGCGGGGTCTGGACCGCAGTCGGCCCGAACGATCAGCAGGACGTCTCGGACTTTGTCACGTGGGCATGCCAGCAGCCGTGGAGCAACGGGCACATCGGCCTTTATGGCTTTTCCGCGAGCGCGATCGCCGTCTACAACACCATGCACTTGCCACTGCCCTGCGTCGACGCGGCGGCGCTGATGGCGGGCACCAATGATCTGTATCGCGACCTGCTTTACCCGGGCGGCGGCATGAATCTGCTGCCGGGTGCCGTGGTGGGTCTCGGTGTCGGTGCACCGATCATTCTCGGCGGCGTGCTGAATCTGGTGCAGCAGCCGGGCCTGCCGCTCGCGCAGGTATGTGCCGGCGCCGGCTTTCTCGGCACCATTGTCGAAGTCCTCGCGCACACCAAAGAAGATCAGTTCTGGCTCGACCGCACGCAGCGCGCAGGACCGAATCATTTTCCGGTTCTCGCCGACACCAGCTTTTACGATGTCGAGTCGCGCGGCCCATTCGAGAGCTATCAGATGCTGCGCGACCTCGGCATCCCGGTGCATCTGAAAACGCTGGGCGCGCATGACGGTTATCCGAATGGCACCGACGGCCCGCAGCCCGCATACCAACGCTGGTTCGACCACTTCCTGCTCGGCACCGACAACGGCGTGGAACGCGAGCCGAAGGTGGAATTGCTGATTGGTCATGGCAGCTATGACGCATTGAAGTCCGGCGACTTCACGCGCATCGAGGCCAGCGACTGGCCGGTGCCCGGCACGCACTGGCAAACCCTGTTTCTTGATCCGACCCGCGGCGGCGACGCGCACTCGATCAACGACGGCCAGCTCAGTGCAACGACGCCGACTCAACATGCGCAGCAGGCTTATCCCGCACTCACCTCGCTGCTGTCATCGGATCCCAATACGACGGCCACCGTGTCCGCGGCCGGCGTCGGTACGCTGTTCCAGTTTCTGCCGTTTCTCGATGAAATGGGTTTGATCGAACCGCTCGCGCTCACCTACACGACGCCGACGCTGGATGCGGACGTCGATGTCGTCGGACCAGCCAATCTCGTGCTGCATCTGTCATCGGTGTTGCCGGAAGCGGACATCAACGCGGTCATCGCCGATGTCTGGCCCGATGGCAGTTCGCATGCCGTCGGCGTTGGCCGGCTACGCAGCAGCTTCCCAAACATCGTCAGCGAGCGTTCCGTTTTCGATGCGCGCGGCGAAATCGTTCAGCCATACACGGACCACAGCCAGAAATCATTCGCGCTGCCTGCGCAGACGCGGGAATACAACGTCGAGTTCTGGCCGATCGGCAACCGTTTCCAGGCCGGCCATCGCCTGCGCCTGTATCTGCTCGGGGCAGCGACCTATTCGATCCCCGCGCCCAATCTCAACCTCGTCTCCGTCGGCGGCGATACGCCGTCGCGCCTGCTGTTGCCGGTGTTGCCCGGCAGCGATGCCTGCGCTGCCTTCGGGGCTCATTGCGAGGGCGCGGCCCTCCGCTAGACTGCCGATATGTCCATCAAAGATCTTCGCAACAAAAAGTGTCTGATTACCGGCGCCGCCAGCGGCATCGGCAAGGCCACCACACTGGCTGCAGCCCGCGAAGGGGCCGAGCTATTTCTCACCGATATCAATGCTGCGTCGCTTGAAACTGTCGCAGCTGAGGCGCGTGAACTCGGTGCGCAGGTCCATTTGCAGCGCGCGTTCGACATTGCCGACTTTGCGGCGGTACAAGCATTTGCACGCGACATCCATCAAGCGCACGGGAGTCTCGACGTATTGATGAACATCGCCGGAATTTCGATTTGGGGCTCGATCGAAAACCTCCAGCATGAGCATTGGCGTCGCTGTATCGAAATCAATCTGATGGGCCCGATCCACGTGATGGAATGCTTCGTGCCGCCGATGATTGCGGCCGGCCGCGGCGGCCATCTCGTCAACGTCTCATCGGCCGCCGGCCTGTTCGGCCTGCCGTGGCATGCCGCGTACAGCGCCAGCAAGTTCGGCCTGCGCGGCATCTCCGAAGTGCTGCGCTTCGATCTCGCGCGTCACGGCATCGGCGTCAGCCTGGTCTGCCCCGGCGGTGTCGATACCGGTCTCGTCAGGACGCTCGAAATCGTCGGCATCGACGGCGAAGCGCCGGACATGCAGCATGCGCAAGCGCTTCCAGCAGCACGCGATCACGCCGGACCAGGCGGCACTCAAGATCGTGCGCGGCATCAAAGCCAACCGCTATCTCGTCGTGACCTCGCCGGACGTGTGGATCGGCCACTGGTTCCAG
>DATCXY010000524.1:0-16046 GCA_036570585.1 Solimonas sp.
GCTAAGGCCTCGCTTCGGTGCCGCGATGGCCACTGACCGAATTGCCGGCGTCAGACGCGAGACGCCGGAACAGCAGCGCGGACACCGCCGTCAGCGCGGCAACCACCACCAGCGATGTCTGGAAGTCGCGCGCTTCGAGTGCGCCGCCATCGCGCAGCGTGCGGAACGTGTTCAACAGCTGCGAGCCGATGCCGACACCGAGGCTCAGCGACAGCTGCTGCGTGGTGCTGGCAAAGCTCGTCGCCTGGCTCATGCGGGTTTGCGGCATATCGGCATAAGCGAGCGTATTGATGCAGGTGAACTGCAGCGAGCGGAAGAAGCCATAGGCCAGCAACCAGCTCAGCATCACGAGCTGCGGCGTGGCTGCGGTAAACAGCGCGCAACCGAACAGGAACACGGCACTCAGCAGTGCATTGGCGAGCAGCAGCGAGCGAAAGCCGAAGCGTTTGACGATGCGTGGCGCGGTCGTCTTCATCAGCATCGCACCGGCGGCAGACGCGAAGGTGATGCCGCCCGAGGCCGCCGCGCTATAGCCAAAGCCGAGCTGCAACATCAGCGGCATCAATAGCGTGTACGCACCGGTCGCGACGCGATACAGCGAGCCGCCGGTGGTGGAGATGCGAAAGCTGGTGATGCGCAACAGGTTCAGGTCGACGATCGGCATTGCGTGCGTACGCGAACGCCAGACGTAGATCGCGATCAGGCCAAGGCCCGCACCGATCATGGTCCACACCACGGCGTTTGCGATCAGATTCTTGCCGAGCAGTTCGAATGCCGACACCAGCAGCACGAGGCCGCTGCCAATGATCAGCCAGCCGCCGAGATCGAGCGGTGCCCGCACTTCGGCGCGCGTGTCGTCGATGAAGCGTGTCACCAGCCACCAGCCGAGCAGGCCGATCGGCAGATTGATGAAGAAGATCCAGCGCCACGAGGCGTAAGTGACGATCAGGCCGCCGACCGGCGGGCCGAGAATCGGTCCAAACAGTGCCGGTACCGTCAGCCAGGTCATTGCCGCAATCAGCTCGCTTTTCGGAATCGCGCGCAGCAACACGAGGCGGCCGACCGGCACCATCATCGCGCCGCCGATGCCTTGCAGGATGCGCGCACCGACCAGCTGCGGCATCGACTGCGAGATCCCGCACAGCGCCGAGCCGAGCGTGAATACAAGGATTGCCGCGCGGAACACGCGGCGCGCGCCGTAGCGGTCCGCGACCCAGCCGGACAACGGGATGAACACCGCGAGGCTGAGCAGATACGCGGTGATTGCGAGGCTCAGGTGTAGCGGATCCTCGTTCATCGCGCGCGCAATCTGCGGCAGCGCGGTGGCGATGATCGTCGAGTCGAGATTCTCCATGAACACCGCGCAGGCGATGATCAACGGCACGACACGCGTGCGTCCCAGACTCGGCAGCCTCATCGACACACCGTGTTTTGGGGTGCGAAGTCGGACATCAGCACGCAGAATGATCCGGGTTCATGGCAGAGGATTCAAAAATGACGGCATTGCTGGCAATCGACCAGGGCACCACCAGCACTCGCGCCATTGTCTTCGATATCAATGGCCGCAAGCTTGGCACCTCGCAATGCGAACTGCCGCAATCGTTCCCGAAGCCCGGCTGGGTCGAGCACGATGCGGTGCACATCTGGGACGACACGGTGGCCTGCGTGCAGGGGGCGCTCGCCGATGCCGGCCTCGCCGCCGACGAGATCGATGCACTCGGCATCACCAACCAGCGCGAGACCACCGTGTTGTGGGACCGTGCAACCGGCCAGCCGGTTCACCCGGCGATCGTCTGGCAGGACCGCCGCACCAGCGCCTTCTGCCAGCAGCATCAGGACCGCAACGACTGGCTCAACGAAAAGACCGGCCTGTTGCTCGACCCCTATTTTTCGGCGACCAAACTCGCGTGGCTGCTCGACAACGTGCCCGAGGCGCGCGCACGTGCCGAACGCGGCGAACTCGCGTTCGGCACCATCGATTCATGGCTGATGTGGAATCTCTCCGGCGGCACACTGCATGTCACCGACGCGACCAATGCGTCGCGCACCGCGCTGTTCAATATCGCCCGCAACGAATGGGATGACGAGCTGCTCGAATTCTTCAACATCCCGCGCGCCGTGCTGCCGGAAGTGCGCGACAGCGCCGCCGATTACGGCGAGACCGTGCCCGGCCTGTTCGGCGGCGCGATCCGCATCGGCGGCATCGCCGGTGACCAGCAGGCGGCGACCATCGGCCAAGCCTGTTTCAAACCGGGCATGAGCAAGTCGACCTACGGCACCGGCTGCTTTCTGGTGCTCAACACCGGCAGCGAATTCAAGCGCTCGCAGAACCGGCTGCTGTCGACGATCGCCTACCGCATCAACGGCGAGACCACCTATGCGCTCGAGGGCAGCATTTTCGTTGCCGGCGCCGCCGTGCAATGGCTGCGCGACGCAATGCACCTGATCCGCGCCGCTGGCGAGACCGAGAAAATCGCCAAGTCGATTCCCGACACCGACGGCGTCTATCTCGTGCCCGCGTTCACCGGCCTCGGTGCGCCGTACTGGGATCCGGAAGCGCGCGGCGCGATCTTCGGCCTGACGCGCGATTCCGGCATCGCGCACATCGTCCGCGCCGCACTCGAATCGGTCGGCTATCAGACGCGCGATCTGGTCGACGCAATGGAAAAGGATGCGCTGGCGCCGACCGAACTGCGCGTCGACGGCGGCATGGTCGTCAACGACTGGCTCGCGCAAAGCCTCGCCGACCTGCTGCAGCTGCCGGTGGTGCGCCCGGAAACCGTCGAAACCACCGCACTCGGCGCCGCGTTCCTCGCCGGCCTCACCGCCGGCGTCTACGCATCGCTCGACGACATCGCCAGCCGCTGGCGCGCGCAGACCCGTTTCGAACCGAAGATGGACGCGGCGCGCGCCGACACCTTGTTGCGCGGCTGGCACGACGCCGTGACGCGCGTGCGCAGCGTTTGAGCGAATAAGCGGAAGGCGGAATAGCGCAGCGTATTCCGCCTTCGCAACTGGCGGATACGCTGCGCTAGCTCGTTCTATCGTGTTGCCATCGCTCAGCGCGCCAGCGCCGAATCCGCGATCCAGCCTTCGGCGTTGCCGGCGCGGACGTAGTTCCAGCCACCTTCGCTGTTGCTCAGCGTGCGCAGCACGGTGACGGGCGTGCCGGCGGGGACGATGGCGTTGCTCGATCCGCTGTCATGACGCGGACGGTCGAGCAGGTGGGTGGCGGTGGCCAGCGTGCCGGCGTTGCCATAGGCCGGTGGAGCGACCGGCGGTGGCGGCACGTATGCCGGCGCCTGATAGGGCTGCGCCACCGGTCTGATGGCCGGCGGCGTTGCGGCAGGCACGTAAGGCTTTGGCGCCTGTTGCGTCGGCAGCGCGAAGACGAGGCCGATGCTGAACAGGTTGAGGTTTTCGTCGTTGGCGAAATCCTTCGGCGAGAACAGCGTTTCGAACTCGAAGCGCACGCCGAAGTAAGGGTTCGGCTTCCAGATGGCGCCGACGCCGAGCGTGCCGCCGTTCGAGGACTCCTTCAGCGAACCGGACAACGTGGGATCGTCCGGATATGAGCCGAACGGTACCTTGAGCTTGGTCGAAATATCGTAATAACCACCGCGCAGCCAGACACCGCTACCGGTCTCGCCCGCCTGCAGCATGTAGCCGACGCCGAGCGTGTAGCCGTTCGATTGCAGACTGAACTGATCGCTGGCGCCGGGCAGCGCATCGGCGTCGGCTTTGCCGGTGTCGAGGAATTCCGCTTCGAGAAAGATCGGAATAGGCGAGAAGCGATATCCGACGAAACCCTTGCCTCCCCAGGATGGGTCGAGATCGTTGTATTTCTCGCGCTGGCCGTAGAGCAGCGAGGCGCCGCCGTAGAATTCGGATGCGTGAACCGGCGCAATGCAGCAGCTTGCGGCGAACAGCAGCCCCCCGACGCTGAGCGCCATTTTCGATGACTTCATTGAACCCCCCTTGTTTGGCCCCCGACGTAAGGGGGCCAACCTGTCTTTACAGTAAGGTGGCGGTCATTAGCAAGAAAGCATTTCGGTCGCCGGGCGGCACACGCCACCGCAAAGGCGAGCGTGTCGCGTCAGAAGCTGCGGCCATCGACGTGGACACGCTCGATCGATGAGAAGTCGAAGTCTTCGAGGCAGCGCGCGTTGACGGCGGCGGTCGGCTGGTTCTGGCGGTCCTTGCCGAAGCCGAACGGTGCGCAGCCGCAGTCCGGACAGAAGTGATGGTCGATGACCCGCTTGTGGAAGCGGTAGGTCGACATCGCCGATGCCGGTGTCTTCAACCGCAACTGGCCGCGCGGGATGAACCACATCAGATAACCCTTGCGTGTGCAGTGCGAGCAGTTGCACTCATAGAGCTTGTCCGGCGTGCCTTCGATCTCGAACGTGATCTTTCCGCAATGACAGCTGCCGCTCAGCGTTTGCATGGTCCGGATTCCGTGGCTCGGGGACACACAGTCTGCGCAACCCGGCGCGGAGCTGCAAAAAGCGCTGTGCTCGGCGCGCGGATCGTGGGTTCAGCTGCCGCGCCGGCGCGGAGCGCGCGGCTTGCGCGGCGACTTGTGCGCCTGCTTGGCAGCGCTCAGGTAACGCTCACGAATTTCGTCGAGTTCGCCCTCGTCGAGATCTTCGAGATTGAGCAAGGCCTTGTTGGCGCCGTCCAGTGCGCAGATGATCTCGTCGAGCTTGATGTGCATCGCCTCGCTGTCGCGGTTTTGCGTGTTCTGGATCAGGAACACCATCAGGAAGGTGACGATCGTCGTGCCGGTGTTGATGACCAGCTGCCAGGTGTCGCTGTAGCCGAACACCGGTCCGAGCACTGCCCACAGCAGCACGATCATCGTTGCAGTCGCGAACGTCACCGGTCGGCCGGCGAATGTCGCCGTCGCCTGTGCAAAACGCGTGAAAGCGGATTTCTCTGATTTTCTGGACATGCGCGGCTCCCGGTGACCGGCAGCGACTGTGACGCGCGCCGCGTGAACGCCGGCTTGCGGGCCGCGCGGCTACATCGTGCGGCGGAAGATCAGCGAGGTATTGATGCCGCCGAATGCGAAGTTGTTGCTCATCACGTGCTCGGTCTGGATGTCGCGGCCGTTGCCGGTCACGTAATCGAGTTCGCCGCACCGCGGGTCCGGCGTCTTCAGGTTCAGCGTCGGTGCGAACCAGCCGCGATTCATCATCTCGATCGTCCACCACGATTCGATCGCGCCGCAGGCGCCGAGCGTATGGCCGAGATGGCCCTTCATCGAACTGGCCGGTACGGCGCGATCGAACATGCGGCGCGTGGTGTTGCTCTCGGCGATGTCGCCCTGCTCGGTGGCGGTGCCGTGGCAGGACACGTAGCCGATGTCGGCGGTCGAGATGCCGGCGTCGTCGAGCGCGAGCTGCATCGCGCCGCCCATCGTTTCCTGATTCGGATGCGTGGCGTGGTCGCCATCGGAGTTGCAGCCGAAGCCGATGATCTCGGCGTAGATCCTGGCGCCGCGGGCCTTTGCGTGTTCGTATTCTTCGAGCACCAGCGTGCACGCGCCTTCGCCGATCACGAGGCCGTCGCGATCCTTGTCGAATGGTGCCGGCGTGGTGGTCGGCGCGTCGTTTTTCTGCGAGGTCGCAAACAGCGTGTCGAACACCGCGGCTTCCGACGGGCACAGTTCCTCGGCACCACCGGCCAGCATCATCGTCTGCATGCCGAACTTGATCGATTCATACGCGTAGCCGATGCCCTGGCTGCCGGACGTGCACGCACTGCACGTGGGAATCACGCGGCCCTTGAGGCCGAAGTACAGGCCGATGTTGACCGCCGCGGTGTGACTCATCATGCGCAGGTAAGTCGTCGCGTTGAAGCGGCCGAGCTTGCCGGTGATCATCAGGCTGCCGAATTCGCAGACCGCGTCGGTGCTGCCGGTGCAGGAGCCGTACGAGACGCCCATCACGCCGGTGCCGATCTCCGGATCGCCGATCAGGCCGGCGTCGTGCATCGCCAGTTCCGCCGAGCGCACCGACATCTGCGAGACGCGGCCCATCGTGCGCAGCACCTTGCGCGTGTAATGCGAAGGCAGGGAGAAGTCCTTGACCGGGCCGCCGAGTCGCGTGTTGATCTCCTCGAAGCGATCCCAATCCGACATGTAGGCGACGCCGCTGAGATTCGCGCGCAGGCTGCGCTCGACCTGTTCCCAGTCCGAGCCGATGGCGGTGATGCCGGCCATGCCGGTGACGACGACACGCTTCATGTTGGATTCCGGAAAACCTGTTTCAGAACATACCACCGTTGACGGAGATCACCTGCCGCGTGATGTAAGCGGCCGCGTCCGACAACAGGAATGCAACCAGCGCCGCGACTTCCTCGGGCTGGCCGACGCGGCCGGCCGGCACCATCTTCAGCGCTTCGTCGAGCGGCACTTCTTCGATCATGTCGGTCTGGATCAGGCCCGGTGCAACGCAATTGACGGTGATGCGGCGTGACGCCAGCTCGATCGCGAGCGCCTTGCTCGCGCCGATGATGCCGGCCTTCGCCGCGCTGTAATTGACCTGGCCGCGATTGCCCATCAAGCCGGACACCGACGCGATCGTGATGATGCGGCCGGGCTTGCGCGTGCGGATCATCGGCATCACCAGCGGCTGCACGACGTTGTAGAAGCCGTCGAGATTGGTGCGCATGACCACGTCCCAGTCGTCGCCCGACAGCGCCGGGAACGCGCCGTCGCGCGCGATGCCGGCATTGCAGACCACGCCGTAGTACGCACCGTGCGCCTCGATGTCGGCGCTGATCGCCATGGCTGCCGCATCGCGGTCGGCGATATCGAATATCAGCTCACGCGTCTGCCGGCCGAGCGCGGCGACTTTCGCGCGCGTGTCGGCAAGACGTGCCGCGTCGCGACCGTGCAGCACCACATCGAAACCGGCTGCGGCGACTGCGACCGCGATCGCCTGGCCGATGCCGCGGTTTGCGCCGGTCACCAATACCGAACCACTCATGTTGCGCTCTCCGTCAAGCCGCGCAGATAGTCGCGGATGTCGTCCGGTTGAAATGCCTTGATTTCGGCGCGCGCGAGTTCGCGCCCGGCGACGTGAATGCTGCATGCGAATGCGGCGACGCCGCCGGCATCGTGGACCAGTTGTTCGGCGCGCACGGTCAGTTGCGTGCCCGGCGCAAAGTACGCCAGCGCGCAGTGATAGCGACGCGTGCCGAGCAGCAGCCCGATCTCGATCGGCTGGCCGGACTGGCGCCGCACGATGCCGGCATAGGCGCCGATCGCCTGCGCCATGTATTCGACGCCGACCCAGCACGGCACGCCGCGGCTGGCCTCGAAGAACAGTGACTGCGGCGTGATATCGACGTGACAGCTTGCGTGCTCGTCGCCGTAGTCGTGCAGCGCGTCGAGCAGCACGAAGGCCGGTCCATGCGGCAGCAGTTCGGCGATCGAGTAGCGTAATCCGGGCTTCAGCATTTCACGGCGCCAGCATCTGGCTATCGATGTCGAGCGGATAGCCGTAGACGAAATTGACCAGCCACAAGCGTGCCGGGAAGCGGTCAGCCGTTGCGCTGTGAACCTCGGCGACGATGCGGTCGCCGTGAATCAGGCGGCGCAGGCCGGGGCGTGGTTCGATGACCTGGGTCTCGCCGATCTGCCATGCGCTTTTGAGCGCTGGCAGCGGCCAATATGCGAACTGCAAATCGGCAACGATGCGCTGCGGATCGATGGCATCGGGCGCGAACGGCGCGCGCCAGGTCTTGAGATCGCTGCCGTCGTAATCGAGCGTGAACACGCGCTGGCCCATGCCGGTCAGGCAGATCAGCGACAGCGACTTTGCATCGTCGCGAACCACGCATTGCAGGCTATGTTCGTCGCTGCCGTAGGCGACATGCAGAACCTGTTCGGCCTGCAGCGAAGCGCCGAGACTGGCCGGCGACAGCAACGGCAATGGTGGTGACGTCGATGCCGCATCGTCGGCGGGCGCGAGACTGGCGCAGGCCGGCAACAGCGCACAGGCGGCCACCGCCGCGACGCGTGCGATTCTCGCGCGCGGGACCAGCCGGGCAAAGACGGTCACGACATCCGACACGGCATCTCCGATTTCAGGGGGCAGACGCGCATGCGCCGTGGGGGAGTCGGCGCCTCGGCTCATGCGTCTCGAATATGCACCAAACCCGCGTCACGCTGGTGGTTACACATCGGCCGGCATTTTGACATGCCGTTGCCGGGCCGGCGCGGCGGCCAGTACCGCCAGCAGCCAGGTGTAGGCCACACCCAGCAATACGCCGAGGCCGAGGCTGCGGATGAACGGCGTCGACGAACCCGCAAGCAGGCCGAACGCGAGCAGCGTCACCAGGCCCGCCAACGTGATCGCCAGCAGCGTCGTCGGCCGTGACGCATCGCCTTCGTGCAGGAACACCGAATAGTCGACGCCGAGGCCAAGCACCAGTAGCAGCGCGAGCACCGTGAACAGGTTGGCCGGTATGCCGAGTGCGCCGAGCGTGGCCAGCGTCAGCAGACAGCCGCCGATCGGTGCGAGCAGATGCCGCGCGGTGCCGGTTGCGCCGTAGCGCAAGCCGAGCACGAACGCGATCACCAGCAGCGCGCCGCCGAGGCCGAACATGGCCAGCTGACGGTAATGCCCGAGCACGTGCGAGATGTCGGCGACGCGATCGATCAGGCGCACCGCCGGCAAGCCAGCGGCGGCGCTCGACAAGGCACCGGCATCGACGACACCCCTCAGCGACACGACACTGGCCACGCCGCGTGCGGTCTTGCCAAGCCACAACGGCTTCACCGCGACCGCGGCGGGTGTCGTCAGCAGCGCATCGAGGTCGATGGTGTGCGCGCGCGCATTCGCGAAGTCGGCTTGTGCCTGCGCGAACGTGTCGGCCGGAAAGCCAAGCGTCGCATACAGCTGCGCGAGCGGGCTGTCGTCGGCATAGACGGTGTCGGCAAGCAATTCGGCGTCCTGCCGCTGTCGTGCATGTGACGGTACCAGCCGTGACAGCGCGCTGTAATCGCCGAGCAGATGACGCGCGACCAGTGGATCGAGACGCGCGCGCAAATTTTCCTCGTGTTGCAGCAACTCTTCCGTGTTGTCGCCTTCGACGATGAAGAAACGCGTGTCGATGCCGCCACCGAGCCGCTGGCGCACGGTGCTTTCCTCGGCGAGCAGGTTGTGCGGCGACGACTGCAGTGCGCGGATGTCGTCGACGAAGCGCAGGCGCATCCCGCCGATCACCAGCAGCGCGACGCCGGCCACGATCAGCGCGCCCAGCACCAGCGGCGGCGGACGGCCGAGACGGGCAAGACGATCGCGCAACCACCGCACCGGCCTGGAAGCGGGCGGCGGCGTGCCGGCGAGCGCGGGATACGCGAGGATCACGGTCAGATACGAGGCCACCAGACCAGTCATCGACAGCAGCGCCATCTGCCGCAGGCCGGGGAACGGTGGAATCAGGAACGAGCAGTACGCGAGCAGTGTCGTGCCCATGCCGACCGTGATCGGGACTCCAACGTGACGCAGACCATCCATGCCGGTCCACGGTTTCGGATCGCGGAAACGGTCGCTGAAGAAATGGATCGAGTAGTCGACCGCCAGGCCGATCAGGCTCGATTCGAACACCACCGCGATCAGATGCACCTTGCCGTAGATCGTCGCGACTGTTGCCAGCGATACCACCGACGCAGCACCCAGCGACAGGAATACCAGCAGCAGCGGCCGCAGCGACCGAAAGCAGACGAGGAACACCAGCAGCACGCCGACCAGCGAGATGCTGCCGATCGTCGTGATTTCGTGCTTGGCGCTGGCGCTGGCGGCGGCGGCGTGGCGCAGCACGCCGGAACCGACGATCGTCACGCCGTGGCCCGACGCACGCGCGTCGCGCATCGCCGCCTCCAGCGGCGGCATCGCGCGATTCTGCACACTGAGCTGGAACGGTGAGTCGCGTAGCGTCGCGGTGACGAGGATGTCGACGCCGTCGCTGCGTTCCAGCATCAGCACACCGGCGCGCGGCGTCAGCTTGCCGCCGGCGGGCAGCAACTGCAGCAGGTAATGACCGTACAGCTCAAGCGGATCGTCGGCGAACGAGCGTGCCCGCGTCAGTCCGGCGGGAGAATACAGCGCCCGCTGCGCCGAGGCGGCCACGCCCTGCGCGCCGTGCTGCTGCAGACGTTCACGATCGTTGTTGCTGAGCAACAGCAGGCGCGCTGGACCATAGGCGGCATCGAGCTCGGCGGGATCGCTGGACAGTTCGAGGCTGACGTCGGAGTAGGCGGGTGAGGCGCGCAGGGTCCCCGCGAAAATGCCGGCGGCATGACGCGCGGTCTCGAAGTCGGCGGCGCCGATCAGGTACAGGCTGCGCTGACCGAGCGCGGCGTCGACATGCGCGAGTGCTTGTTTGGTGACCGCATCCGGAGCGGTCTGCGGCAGCATCGCGGTGATGTCGGTTTCCATCTGCAGGCGCGAGCCGGCCGCCCACCACAGCCAGATGCCGGCCAGCGACATCAGCACGAGCCACAGGATCAGACGCGCGCGAGCCGACATCATTTGCTCAAGGCAAAGCGCGCGCGCTGCGCAGCGTCGGCGGGTACGGTCGATACGCGCGTGTCGTGGAATTCGATCTCGGTGCGGTCGCCGCCGGTCTCGAACATGCGCACGCGCTCGACATCGCGATGGCCACTGACGACGATCGCATGGATCACGCCGGCAGTGCCCGCCTGTTTCGGCTGCAGGCCGAGCTGCCAGCCCTGCGCGTCGTCGTTGACCAGCGACAGCGTGAACAGCTGGCCGAGCTGGTCGAAGTCGAGCGAGAACACCGCGAAGAAGATGCGCGCGACCAGGCGCACCGCCGGCTGCTGGTCGGCGGCGATGCGCGTGGTGCTGCCGCCGTCCTGACGTTCGATCAGCGCGTCATGGGTGATGATCAGCTCGGACGCGAACGGCAATACGGTGCGCCAGGCGACGCCGAGATCGCGCACGAACAGGAAATCGCCGCTTGCATGCAGCGGCTTCGGCAGCTCACGCAGGAACTTGTCCTGCGTGTACGGGCCGCTGATGACGTGCGCGGCGGCCAGCGTCGTCACCACCGGACCGAGCGCGGCCTTGATCGTCGTTGCATCGGCGGGATGCGCGAACACCGTCTGCGCATCATCGGCAGGCGCAGCCGTTGCCAGCGCCGGCAGCAGCGCAGCGAGGGTCAGCAACAGCGTGGTGGCGAAACGGGACATCAATACGGGACTCCGAGCTTGTCGGCGAGGATGCGCGGCGAGGCGTACTGCATCTCGAAATCAGGCATCCGTACCGCGACCTGGATCGTGTGGCCGCGCGCGATCCGTTCGCCACTGAGCGTGTCGCGGATCGCATAGCTGATCTTCAGCCGATGCTCCCATTCGTCGACGGTCGCGGTCGCGGTGATGCGCTGGTTGAAGCGCGCCGGCTTGACGAAGCGCAGATGCATGTCGATCACCGGCCACGCGTAGCCGGAGTCCACCATCTGCAGATAGTTATAGTCGATGCTTTCGAGCAGCACGCAGCGCACCACTTCAAAGTAGCGCGTGTAATTGCCGTGCCAGACGATGCCGATCGGATCGCAGTCGTGGAATGGCACGAGGATTTCCGCCTCGGCGGTGGGCAGGCTCATGTGATGCTCGGAAAGATGTCGGCCGCGTCAGCGGAACAGGCGACGCCCGATCAGCCGTGGCGCGCGCCACAGCATGCCGGCAAACAGCCGCGCATGCATCCCCGAGATACGCAGATTGTCGCGCCAGACATCGAAATGCGAGACGCCATCGCTGGGATAAGTGACACGTGTCGGCAGGCTGAGCACGTCGACGTCGGCCCAGAACAGTCGCACCATGATCTCGGTATCGAAGTCCATGCGCCGGCCGACGTGCTGCGTGCGCCAGATCTGCAGGGTGATGGCGAGCGGATAGACGCGAAAGCCGAGCATCGAATCGCGAATGCGCAGCGACAGCGTGTTGATCCAGACCCAGACATGGGTGATGTAGCGGCCATACAGCCGCGACTTCGGCACCGAGGCGTCGTATTTCGGCACGCCGGTGATCAGCGCCTGAGGATGGGCCGCGGCCAGCGCCAGCAGGCGCGGCACGTCGGCGGCGTTGTGCTGGCCGTCGGCGTCGAACTGCAGTGCATGGCTGTAGCCATCGGTCGCGGCGGCGGCGAAGCCGGCCATCACCGCTGCGCCCTTGCCCTGGTTGTGCGGCAGACGGATCAGCTGCAACCAGTCGGACTGCGCGGCGGCGAGCCGGTCGAGTTCGGCGGCGCAGGCTGCGTGACTGCCGTCATCGACCAGATAGCAGTGCAGGCCGTGCGGTCGCAGCTGCGCGAGCGTCGCAGCGATCGCGGTTTCGTGATCGTAGACCGGAACGACGGCGCAGGGCCGGAACGGCGCGGGTTCGGCGGCGCTCACGCGGGGTCGGCAAATTGCAGCCGGCCGCTGGAGCAGGGCTGCGCCGCGGTGTCGTAGTGGAAAGCGACCTGCAGCGGTGCGCTGCGTCGCAACCGCAACCACAGCTCGCGGTCCGGCAGGATCGGATGCTGGAATTTGAGTTGCGCGACCTGCTGCAGCGGCAATTCGATGCCGAACTGCTGCTGCGCCAGACGCACCGCCCAGCCGAGTTGCAGCACGCCCGGCAACATCGGCGCGCCGGGAAAGTGATCGGCAAAACAGGGCAGTTGCGCCGGCACCGCGAGACGGATGCGAACTTCGTCGTCGGCCGTGCGTTCAACCGCCAGGGTGCGCGGGTCCAGATTCATGGACCGCGCGGACTCAGGCCACAAACAGGGCTTCGACTGCGACGACGACGTCACCGACCGAGCGCACGTGCTTGAAGTCTTCCGGCTTGACCTTCTTGCCGGTGTAATCCTTGAGCTTCAGGATCAGGTCGATCGCATCGATGCTGTCGATCTCAAGGTCTTGATAGAGCTGCGCTTCCATCGTGACCTTCTGCGGTTCGACCTCGAACAGCTCGACCAGCAGGGTTTTGACGTGTTCGAAGATTTCGTTCTGGCTGGGCACGACGGCCGCCATTGGCATCATGACTGTGGACATAACTCTTACCGCCCCCCGGCGTACACGAACGTCTCTAGGCGCGCATTGTCGATGGCCCCAGCGGTGCGCCGCAAGTGCAGGGATCACATTTGCCCGCCATGATCGCTCAGCGGGGCGCGCCGAAATCGCGAAGCCAGGCCTGCGTCAGCCGGCGCGCGGCGATCGTCAGCGATGGCGCCTCGCGCAGCCAGGCATCGGTGCGATACGGTTCGCCGACGTCGATCCGGAAATGGCCGGGACGCGACGGCACGTCGTGCCAGGGTCGGCCCTTGTCGAGCATCAGCGGCTGGCAACGGATCGTCACCGGCAGCACCGGTGCGCCGGATTCGAGCGCGATGCGCGCGGTGCCATGCGGCGCCTGCAATGGCTGACCCGGGTGGCTGCGCGTCCCCTCGGGAAAGATCATCAGCGAATGACCGGCCTTGAGCGTCGCCACGCAATCGGCGACCAGCTGCGTCGGGTTTGAATCGCCGATGTAGCCGGCCCAGTGCAGCGGCAGACGCGTGAACGGGTTGTGGAACAGCGAAGCTTTGACGATGCAGTCAGTCTGCGGGATGTAGCCGAGCAGCAGCACCACGTCGATCAGCGTCGGGTGGTTGGCGATAATCAGCTGGCCCGGCACTTTCAGGCGCTCGGCGCCGTGGATTTCCCAGGAAATCACGCCGAGCGCGCGCATGAGGCGCGAAAACGTCCAGAACCAGCCTTGCACGATGCGCTGCGCGCGGCGCTTGGCGATGGCCGGATCGCGCGTGGGCAGGCACACGATCGGAAACAGCGTCAGGCCGAACAGCAGGCCGACCGCGCCGAAGATCGCGAACGACAGGCCGGTCGCGAATTGCCGCCAGCGACGGTCGAGCCAGTCGTCGATGCGGACGCTCACCGGCGGCGCGCCGGCATCAGGGGCCGCTGTCGATGGCGTAGATGCCCTCGACTTCCAGCAGCAGATCGTCGCGGCAGACATCGCCGTGCAGGCACATCAGCGGCGCCTGCCGTGCGCCGCGCAGCCGCGCCAGTTGTGGCCGCAGTTGCTCAAGGTCGGCGGCATGGCGGACATACAGCTTCAGGTTTTCGGCGTGTGCCGCCGAGCCGGGCAGACCGGGAAAATGTGCCTGCATGGCGCTGGCGAGCACCGCATCGAGATTGGCCATGGTCTCGTCGAGCTGCGCAGTGAGGTCCCCGGCATGCAGGCTCTCGTGACCGACGACACTGGCGGTACCGGACACCAGCAGCCGGGCGTTCGCGCCGTCGCCGATCAGCGTCGCGCGTGAAAAGCTCGGGCTCTTCGGACCGTACTGACGTGGGTAGCGGAAGGCGCTGACCTGACGCGGATTCTCGATCGGCAGACCGGGCTGTTTGCCGGCCAGAAAATAGATCACCAATCCCGGTTCGAGCATGCCGATCGCGGTGGCCGCCGGCAACGCGCGTTCGAAGTCGGGCTTCAATGCCAGCGCGCGATTGCGACCGGCGCTGAACTGCCGGTAGCGCTCATGATCCTCGGCGCCGACGTTGATCTGCGCGAGGAAATTCCACATCCGCAGATAGTGCGGGTAGCCCAGATGCTGCAACAGCTGTTCGAGCCGCACGTACAACTTCAACGTCTCGCGCTCGAGTTCGATGAGTTCGGATTCCGGCAGGAAGACGCTGCCGAACATTACCTCGCCGTTGTGGCTGTAGCCGAAACCGTCGTGCCAGCCCGAGCGTACCGGCGGCTCGCTGAGCCACAGTTCCGAGCACGCTGCGCCGAGCAGCGAGTCGAGGCTGACGACGACATGGCGCGGATCGTCGCGGCGCTGCAGGCCGAGGCCGAAATCGATGCGGCCGAGCAGATGTTCCGGGTCCGGCGTATCGGCCGTGGCGTACACGCTTCGGATCGAGCGGCTGTTGAAGACGGAAGAGAGCATGGAGCAGGGACGGGCCGTGGCCGCGGCGCGAGTGGACGGAAGGGCGCGATACTAGCAATCCGCGCGCTGCTTACCCAGCGGGGAATTTTCGCCAGCGTGGCCGGACGCCGCACGCAAAAGTCACACGGTGCGCAGTGAACTTTGCTAGATTCCACGGCGGCGCCGGGGGCGCTGGATCTTCATCACATCAGGGTACAAACATGACGCAACAGACCGCCGAAGAGCGCGCGATGGCGGAACTGCTGGTTTCGGCACTCAGCCTGGAACACGTCAATCCGCAGCAGGTCGATCCTGCCACACCGCTGTTCGGCGCGCAGGAAGACAGCTGGGGCCTCGATTCGATCGACGCGCTGGAAATGGCGCTCGCGATCAAGCAGCACTACGGCGTCGAACTGCGCTCCGAAGACGAGACGGTCAAGAACGCATTCTCTTCGCTGCGCGCCTTGACCGAGCTGGTGGTACAACGCCGTCCGGCCTGAACGGACAGCGGTGGCGCGCATGTTGCTCAAGGTGCTGCCGGTCGTCTTGGTGATCGCTTACCCGATCCTGGTTCATGCCAGCGTGATGCTGGATGCGCCGCGCCTCGCGTTGATCGCCTTGATCCTGCTGGTCTGCGTCGGTCTGTTCCGGCCGCTAGCCGCGCTGCGCGTCTGGGCCTGGCTGACGCTGGCCGCAACCAGTGCGTTGCTGTTCGCACTGATGCGCACGGCCGGCGGCATCTATGCGGTCTGCCTGCCGTCGCTGGTGATGCCGGCGGTGCTGGCCTGTGTGTTCGGCGGCAGCCTGCGCCGGGGTCGGCAACCGTTGATCGAAGGTGTCGCGCGTGCCTCGCGCGGCGGCGTGCTGCCGGATGAACTGGTGGTCTACACACGGCACCTGACACAGCTGTGGACGCTGGTGTTCATCGCGATGTTCATCGCCGCGCTGGCGCTGATCCTGCTCAGGCAGCGCGAATGGTGGTCGCTGCTGACCAATGTCATCAACTACATTCTGATCGGCGCGCTGGTGGTGTTCGAGTATGGCTTTCGCCGCTGGCGCTTCGCCGCGCACGAGCACGCCGGCCTGATCGACCAT
>DATCXY010000525.1:0-3341 GCA_036570585.1 Solimonas sp.
ACGATGCATCTCGTAGGCGAGCAGGTCGCGCTCGAGCCAGATCCGTCGCGCCGGCTCGGCCGCGGCCGCAACATTGCGGCAGGAGTTGACAAGGTCGGGTGTCTGCGACGCCTGCACATGGCCGCTGAAGACGGCGGGGAAAAACGAAAACAATAAGATTCGAATCAGCGATGAACGCAAAACCGGCCTCTCGGGTCGGAAAGATTCGGGCATTGTGCCGATTTTGGCGTCACGTCGATACCTCGGGGTACAAAACGAAACAAGGCCCGCATGCGCGGGCCTTGTTTGTCATGCGGGCCTGAGGCTTCAGGCCGCCATCTGTCGCAGCATGTACTGCAACACGCCGCCGTGGGCGTAGTACTCCCATTCCTTGGCGGTGTTGATGCGAACCTTGGCCTTGAATTCGATGGTCTTGCCATCGGCCTTTCTGGCGGTGACGCTGACTTCGGTCGCACCCTTGTCGAGGCCATCGAAGTCGAACACTTCAGTGCCGTCGAGGCCGAGGCTCTGCGCGGTCTGGCCGTCGACGAAGTTCAGCGGCAGCACGCCCATGCCAACCAGGTTTGAGCGATGGATGCGCTCGAAGCTTTCCGAGATGACGGCCTTCACGCCGAGCAGGATCGTGCCCTTGGCCGCCCAGTCGCGCGACGAGCCCGTGCCGTATTCCTTGCCGGCCAGCACGACCAGCGGAGTCTTGTCGGCCTGATGCTTCATCGCCACATCGTAGATCGGCTCGACGTCGCCGGCCTTGCCGTCTTTGCCGATGTACTTCGATACGCCACCTTCGACGCCCGGTGTCATCGCGTTCTTGATGCGCGTGTTGGCAAACGTGCCGCGCATCATGATCTCGTGATTGCCGCGACGTGAACCGAAGCTGTTGAAGTCAGCCTTGGCGACGCCGTGTGCTTCGAGGAACTTGCCGGCCGGACCGTCCTTCTTGATGTCGCCGGCGGGCGAGATGTGGTCGGTCGTGATCGAGTCGCCAAATACCGCGAGCACGCGTGCGTTCTTGATCGGCTGCACGCCCGGCACGTCCTTGGTCATGCCGTCGAAATACGGCGGGTTGGCGATATAGGTCGACTTCGAATCCCACGGATAGGTTTCCGACTTGGCGACCTTGATGCCCTGCCAGCGCGCGTCGCCCTTGAGTACGTCGGCGTAGCTGGCCTTGAACAAATCCGAGGTCACGGCCTTGGCAATGATTTCCTGGATCTCGGCGTTCGATGGCCAGATATCCTTGAGGAACACATCCTTGCCGTCCTTCGACTTGCCGAGCGGTTCGCTGGTCAGATCGATGTCGGTGGTGCCGGCGAGCGCATGCGCAACGACCAGCGGCGGCGAGGCGAGGTAGTTCATGCGCACGTCCTGATGGACGCGGCCTTCGAAGTTGCGATTGCCGGACAGCACCGCCGAGACGCTCAGCTTGTTGTCACCAATGGCCTTGCTGATCGGCTCGTTGAGCGGGCCCGAATTGCCGATGCAGGTCGTGCAGCCGTAGGCGACGATGTTGTAGCCAAGGTATTCGAGATCTTCGATCAGGCCGGCCTTCTTCAGGTATTCGGTGACGGCTTTCGATCCCGGCGCCAGCGAGGTCTTCACCCACGGCTTCGACTTCAGGCCGAGTGCACGCGCTTTGCGCGCGAGCAGGCCGGCACCGATCAGTACCGCCGGATTCGAGGTGTTGGTGCACGAGGTGATCGCCGCGATCACGACGGCGCCGTCCTTCAGCTCGTAGGTCTGGCCCATGTCGGTGACAGTGGCCGGACCCGCCGACGGACGCAGCTTCTGCTCGCCCTCGAAAGCCTTGCGGAAGTTGGCCTTGACGTCGGACAGCAGCACGCGGTCCTGCGGACGCTTCGGACCCGCCATCGACGGCTTGATGCTGCCGAGGTCGAGGGTCAGCACGTCGGTGTATTCGGCTTCCGGCGCATCCGGCGTCCACCACATGCCCTGTGCTTGCGCATAGGCCTTGACGATCGCGACCTGCTCGTCGCTGCGTCCGGTCAGACGCAGGTAGTTCAGGGTTTCCTCGTCGATCGGGAAGATGCCGCAGGTCGCACCGTATTCCGGCGCCATGTTGCCGATCGTATTGCGATCCGACGCCGACAGATTCGCCAGACCCGGACCGAAGAATTCGACGAACTTCTCGACCACGCCGCGCTTGCGCAGCATTTCGGTGACCGTCAGCACGAGGTCGGTGGCGGTCGCGCCTTCGGCGAGCTTGCCGGTGACGCGCACGCCGATCACTTCCGGGATCAGCATCGACGACGGTTGGCCGAGCATCGCCGCTTCGGCTTCGATGCCACCGACGCCCCAGCCGAGCACGCCGATGCCGTTGACCATCGTCGTATGGCTGTCGGTGCCGAAACAGCTGTCGGGATAGAGCATGCCGTCGTCGTTCTGGAACACGACGCGGGCGAGGTATTCGATGTTGACCTGGTGGACGATGCCGGTGTCGGGCGGCACGGCCTTGAAGTTCTTCAGCGCTTCCTGGCCCCAGCGCAGGAAGGTGTAGCGCTCTTCGTTGCGCTTGAACTCGATCTTGGCATTGAGTTCGAGCGCGTCCTTGGTGCCATAGTGATCGATCATCACCGAATGATCGATGACCAGCTCGACCGGGCACAGCGGATTCACCTTGGCCATGTCGCCGCCGAGGTTCTTCATTGCATCGCGCATTGCCGCAAGATCGACCACGCAAGGCACGCCGGTGAAGTCCTGCAACACCACACGCGCCGGCGTGAAGTTGATGTCCTTGCTCGACAGCTGCTTCAGATTGGCGCCGGCGAGAGCTTCGACGTCGGCCTTGGTGGTGTTGACGCCGTCTTCCCAGCGCAGCAGGTTTTCGAGCAGGATCTTGTGCGAGTAAGGGATACGCGCAAGCTTGTACTTCGGTTCGAGCGCCTTGAGGCTGTAGTAGCCGTAGGACTTGGAACCGACGGTGAGCGTGGACTTCGCTTTGAAGCTGTCCGTCATGGCGAAAAACTCCTGCTAGGGACGATGGCGTGGGGGCAGCATTTCGATCTCTCGATCGAACGGCTTGATCGGCTGCGCTTTGGCGGAGGCCGCCGAAAACGGGCGCGAATTATAGCAAACGCACGCCACGCACCGACTGGATCGGCGTGCTCTTGCGTGTTTTGCCTGTGTATCGCGCGACGGCTCAGCGTAGCGGTGTCGCCGATTCGATCTCGCCGCCGCCAAGACACTCGGTGCCGGCATACAGCACCGCGTATTGCCCAGCGACCGCCGCGCGCTGCGCCTGCACGAAGCGGATCCGCACACGACCATCGGCCAGCGTTTCGGCGGTGCAGTCCTGCAACGCCTGGCGATGGCGGATACGCGCT
>DATCXY010000526.1:0-3765 GCA_036570585.1 Solimonas sp.
TCGATGCTGAACGTGCTGCCCGTCAACATGATGGGCATGGCGATGGGCCTGCATGTGCGCTGTGGCATCGAAGACAATCTCTGGATGCAGGACCGCAAGAGCAAAGCGGGTACGGTCCAGCAGATCGAGCAGCTGGTGCGTATCGCGCGCGAATTCGGCCGCGAAATCGCCAACGGCGACGAAGCGCGCCGCATCTGCCGGATTGGCGAGTTCTACAACGACGCCGACGAAACGCTGGCCATGAACGGCTATGCGCCAAATCGCAAACCCAGCGTGCATGGCGGCGCCATGCGCAGCGCCGCCTGATCTGGCTGCACCATTTCGTGAGACAGGGCGCAGCCTCGCGTTGTGTCCTGTCCGCAAAGGGCTGAACCGCATGTCCGCATTCGCGAATCAGAGCTTCAACGCCACCGGTCGCCAGTGGCTGGATCTGCATCTGCCGGGGTTGATCGCCTGCGCCATCGTCGCCGTCGCCGCGACCTCCTTGTCCGAGCATTACGGCGCGTCGGCGATGTTGTATGCGCTATTGCTAGGCATGGCAGTGAATTTCCTGTCTGCCGAAGGGCGCTGTGTTGTCGGTGTGGCTTTCACGGCGCGCAGCGTCCTGCGTATCGGCGTCGCGCTGCTGGGGATGCGCATTACGCTGGAACAGGTCGCCCAGTTCGGCTGGACGCCGTTGCTGATCGTCGTGATCTCGGTGGTGTCTACGATCGGCTTCGGTTATCTCGGTGCGCGCCTGTTCGGGTTCCACAAACACTTCGGCTTGCTGAGCGGCGGCGCGGTTGCCATTTGCGGCGCTTCGGCGGCAATGGCATTGGCGGCTGCGTTGCCCGACCACGAGAAAAAAGAGCGCGCGCTGATCTTCACGGTGATCGGCATCAGTACCTTGTCAACGACGGCGATGGTGCTTTATCCGTTGATCGCCCATCGTCTGGGCTTTACGCCGGAACAGGCGGGCATCTTCCTCGGCGGCACCATCCACGATGTCGCGCAGGTCGTCGGCGCGGGCTACAGCATGTCCAAGGAGACCGGCGACATCGCGACCATGGTCAAGTTGATGCGGGTCTGCATGCTGCTGCCGGTGGTCTTTCTGATTTCGCTTGGTCTGCGCATGCGCGACAGCGGTCAGAGCGCATCGACGCCGTTGCTGCCGGGCTTTGCCGTTGCGTTCGCGGTACTGGTTCTGATCAACAGCACTGGCTATGTTCCGGCCTTGCTGCAGAGTGCGGCCAACGACGTCTCGCGCTGGTTCCTCGTCATGGCAATCGCGGCGATCGGCATGAAGACGCAGCTCAAGGAAATCACCAAGGTCGGCTGGAAGCCAGTGGTGCTGATGGTCGGCGAGACACTGTTTCTGATGGGGGTCGTGGTCAGCCTGATGAAGCTTCTGCCGGCGGTCTAGCGACACGGCCGGACGTCTGCGGTAAACAGCGTGTCAGGCGGGTTCATGCGCGAATTGTGAAACCTGTCAGCTGCGGCAGGCAGCGGTCGGGTGCAGACAAAAAAATTTGCGCGCTGCGGATGCGAGCGCGCGCAAGATCGGTCACGGCGAGGAGAATCGCGTGGGCATGCATATACAGACGGTTGCGGATGAAGGACAGGCGGCACCGCTGCCGGTGTCGCGCGCTTTTGCGTGGCTGGTGTTCGCACTGACCTTCGGGCTGCTGCTGTCGGACTACATGTCGCGACAGGTGCTCAATGCCGTCTTTCCCTTGCTCAAGGCCCAATGGCAGCTGTCCGATACCCAGCTCGGATCGCTGGGTGGCGTGGTCGCATTGATGGTCGGCATCCTGACCTTTCCACTGTCGTTGGTGGCCGACCGCTGGGGACGAGTGCGTTGCCTGACGATCATGGCGCTGCTGTGGAGCGTTGCCACCATTGGTTGCGGGCTGGCGCGCAACTATGAGCAGCTGTTCATTGCGCGCTTCCTGGTCGGTGCGGGTGAGGCGGCTTATGGCAGCGTCGGCCTGGCAGTCATCCTGTCGGTGTTTCCGGCGCGTCTGCGTGCGACCTTATCCGGGGCGTTCATGGCTGGCGGCATGTTCGGCACCGTGTTCGGCATGGCGGCGGGTGGGATCGTCGCATCGAGCTTCGGCTGGCGCTGGGCCTTCGTGTCGGTGGCGCTGTTCGGTCTGTTCATGGGTGTGCTGTATCCCTTGGTCGTGACCAACAAGCGTCTCGGTATCTCCAAGGCCTCCGCGGACTCTCAACTCGCGCCGGGTCGTGCCCGCATTGATTTTCGCGAATTGGCGACCTGGTTGTTCAAAGGACGCACCATCATCCTCACGTACATCGGCAGTGCGCTGCAGTTGTTTGTCGCCGGTTCGCTGATGACCTGGCTGCCGAGCTTCATGAACCGCTACTACGGCATGGCCACCGGCCGTGCCGGCGTTGCTGCCGCAGTTTTCGTGTTGATTGGCGGCATCGGCATGGTGGTCTGCGGGGCGCTGACGGATCGCTTGAGCCGAAATTCTCCTTCGCGCAAATTCGCCATGGCGATTGTGTTCTGTGCCATGTCGCTGGTGTTTCTGGGTCTCGGCTTTCATCTGCCGCAAGGCGGACCGCAGCTGGTGCTGATTGCGGTGGGACTGTTCTTCTCGGCCGGCACCGCAGGGCCGGCCAGCGCGATGGTGGCCAATCTCACGCCGGTGGCGATCCACGCCACTGCGATGGCGACACTGACACTGGCGAACAGTCTGCTCGGCCTGGCGCCCGGTCCGATCGTGACGGGCATGGTCGCTGATCACGTCGGCTTGCTCGGTGCCTTGCAGTTGCTACCACTAATCAGCTGCGTGTCGATGGCCGCGTTCTATCTTGGCCGGCGGCACTACGACCGCGATCTTGGCCGCGTCGCGGCGCGTGGCACGTGTGCGAGGAACGCCGTGTTTTCGACGGCCTCTGCCCGCTGAGTCGTCGAGCGCTGTTTCCGGGAGTTTTCGATGACGACTGAAACGCTTCCGACCCGCGCTGGCGCGCCGACGGTCCTCATTGTTCCCGGCTTGCGCGGTGATGTTGCCGAGCACTGGCAGGTGCACTTGCAAGCGCGGCTGCCCGGCGCCGTGTCGGTGCCGACGCTCGGCGAACACGAACGTCTGAGCTGTGCGGCGCAGGTCGCGTCGCTGGATGCCGCGCTGGTCCGCATCACCGCGCCGGTGATCCTGGTTGCCCATAGCGGTGGCGTGATCACGGTCGCGCATTGGGCGCGCAACCATGCGCGAGCCATCCACGGTGCGTTGCTGGCAGCCCCGCCGGATTTCGATTCGCCGCTGCCCGCCGGCTATCCCAGCCAGGACCTGTTGCGTCGGGGCGGCTGGCTGCCGGTGCCGCGTATGCGCCTGCCGTTCCCGCACATCGTTGCCGCAAGCGACGACGACCCGCTGGCGCGTAAAGCGCGAGTCATCGGGCTGGCGCAGGACTGGGGCAGCCAGGTCGTCGAGGTCGGCGCCGTGGGTCACCTGAACCCGGCATCGGGTTACGGATACTGGCCGCGCGCCGAAGCGCTGATTCAGCAACTGATCTGAGTTTCGAACGCGCTGAATTGCCGTGACCGATTCGGGCGGCGTCGCAGACGCTGCGACCCCGGTACTCGGGATTTGCCCGATCGTCCATTTTGCACTGTCCCGAAATGGACAAAGCCTGCCCCGCCAGATCAATCATGTGGCCGTGCATCGCCAGATACTGAACCTAGAAATGGGAATACCCATTCGTGATGTCCGACGCAAGACAAGTCTGAGGAGAAGCACCGTCATGAGAACCACCAGAACC
>DATCXY010000527.1:0-7875 GCA_036570585.1 Solimonas sp.
GCGCTGCCGCTCTTGCGTAGCAGGCTCAGTTGCACGAAGCGCTTGTCGACATCGACTTCATGGCCGTTGTCGTCGAGATACTGTGCGCGTTCCGAAGCCGCGTCCTGCCGATAGGCCGGCGGCGAGCGATTGACGTTGGCATCGAGCAGCTGGCTGACCGACATGCGAATGCTGCCGCTTTGTGAATGCGCCTCAAGATTGGCGTGCGCGCGGCGGATCGCTTCGACGATGCCGTTGACGATCGCATGGAAATTGTCGCTGTCGAAGCCGGCGTTGCTGAACACCAGGCTTTCGACGTAGACGAGCGGATTGTTGATGATCGTCGGCAACGTCGACGACAGGTCCGGCAGTTCCGGGACGCCGAAGCCACCACCCGCCGAATGCGTGTGCGTCGCCGAGATCATCACGTTGTCGGCCGTGTACAAGCCACCGAGGCTGTCGTCGGCGGCGAGCGCCTTCAGCACTTCCTGATGGACGATCGCCGAGATCGCGCCGAGATCGATCGACACGAACACCACGCGCTTGCCATTGCATGGCGATTCGATGTCGAACGCGCGCGCAAACAGTCGCGTGTCGATGCCCATCGGCACCTGCGGTGGCACCACCATGCCGAACAGGTCGCCGTGGCCAGTCGGATTGCCGCCGATCGGGCCGGTCGTGTCATAGAGGCCGCTGCCGAAGCGAAATTCGGTATTGCCGTCGCACGAGCCGGCCGGTTGTGGACCGGGGTCGGCGATCGGCATTTCAATCGCGCTTTTCGCATCGGGCTGATGGCTGTTGGTGTAGGTGACGCCGTTCAGCACCAGATCCGGCGTGGTGCCGACTTGCAGATGCGGGCTTTTGAGGATGCATTCGGCGGCTTCGTTGTCGATGCTTGCTGGCGTGTCGTGGCCCGCAGCGGATGGCGCTGTGCTCGTTCCGCAGGCCGAAAGGCCGCTGATCACCAATGCCGCCAGCGTGATTTTGAAAATCGTCGTGCGCATCAATGGTCGCTCCCGAAGCCGATATCTGCCTGCGGTCCGTCGCGTCCGTTTCCGTGCCGCGAAACCTTGCCGCACTGTAGAAGGCGCACGGCCGCCATGTGAATGACAGATGGCGCCAATGGGCCGGATTACGGGTAGGCCGGCGATGCCGTTCGCCCTGCACATCGCAAAGTCGATCGACGGCTCGTCCGGACTTTTGTCGGTCCCAGCGCGAAACGGCTGGCTGACAGCGACAAATGGCTACTGCGATGACAGCGCCGTGCACACGGCATTGTTGTTGCCGTGCCGCCGCGCGATAAACTCGCCATCCGCCACCGTGGCCGCGAATCATCGCAAAGGAAAACAGCGGCATGATCCAGCACGCTATTGGCAGCTTCGAGGTCAAGCTCAACGCCTTGTCGCTTGCATTGGAAGACGGTGTGGCCGGCACCACGCGCGGACGCATGTCGATCGACAAGCAGTTCAGCGGCGCATTGCGTGGCAGCAGCAAGGGCGAGATGCTCACGGCGATGACCGAAATACAGGGATCGGCAGGCTATGTCGCGATCGAGAAGTTCAGCGGTACGCTCGACGGACGCAGCGGCAGTTTCGTCCTGCAGCACAGTGCGACGATGACGCGGGGCGCTTCACAACTCAGCGTGACGGTGGTGCCGGATTCCGGTACCGGACAACTGCGCGGCATCAGCGGCAGCCTGCGAATCATCATCGTCAATGGCCAGCACAGCTACGAGTTCGACTACGAACTGCCCGGTGACGCGGCGTGACGGCGCTGGGATTTCTCGCAGTCGCGATCGGCGCCGCAGTCGGCGCATGGCTGCGCTGGGCGCTCGGCATGTTGCTGAATCTGCTGTATCCGGACGTGCCGCCAGGTACGCTGGTGGCAAATCTGATCGGCGGTTACGTGATCGGACTGGCGATCGCGTACTTCGTGCAGACGCCGCATCTCGCGCCGGAATGGCGGCTGCTGATCATCACCGGCTTCTGCGGCGGCTTGACGACGTTCTCGTCGTTCTCGGCGGAAATCGCACTGCTGTTCCAGCAGGGTCGATTCGGTGTCTTCGCCGGCGCCATCGTGCTGCATGTCGGTGGCTCGCTGCTGATGACCCTGGCCGGGCTCGCGACCTTCAAGTTCGTTGGCGGCCGCTGAGGCAGCCTGAAGCCGATCGTCACTGCCGCCTTCGCGGCAATGACGCCAATCTGTACCGGCGGCTTCAGATTCCAGCGTAAAACTTCTCGACACCCGGCGGCTGACGGCGGAACCGCTTGTAGCCCCACCAATACTGTTCCGGGCAGGTGCGCAGGCACTGCTCGAGGCCGCGATTCATCGCTGCACTGGCTTCCAGCACATCGCCGCTCGCGATGTTTTCCGGCGCGTCGATGAAATGCGCGATGAAGCCGCGCGCGTTCGGCAGGCGTTCGCCAAACATGTAGACGACCGGTGAGCCCGATTCATGCGCGAGCTTGGCGACCAGCGTCGGTGTGTGCGCGAGCTGGCCCATGAACGGCACGAACACGCCGCGGCCTTCCGGCGGATCGTGATCGGGCATGAAATACACGCCCATGCCTTGCGCGAGCAGGCTCAGCGATTGTTTGCGCACGCCGGCTTCGGTGGCACGCAGCTGGCCGCCGAAGCGCGTGCGGCCCTTGATCGACAGCTCGTTGAAGATGCCGCGCTGCGGTTTGTACAGGCCACAGAACGGGTATTTTTCTGACATCGGAATCGCGATCGCCTCGAACGCGCCCTGGTGCAGCGTCAGCAGGATCACGCCCTTGTTCTGCGCGAATGCACGGTCGAGGACCTCGAGACCACGCCACTCCTTGACCGCGCCGCGGATCGCGCGCGCTGGCCCCAGCCAGACGCGAATGGTCTCGATGTAGGTCATGAATTCGTGCGCGAGTGCCGCGCGCGCCATGCGCTTGCGCTCGGCACCGCCAAGCTCCGGCATGCAGCGTTCGAGATTGCGCAGCGCGACGCGGCGACGCGCCGAATTCGAAATCCATGACAGCCAGCCGGCGAGGGCGCCGAGCGCCTGCAGCACAGCGAGCGGCAGATAGGCCAGCAGGTGGAAAAGCGCGCGCATGCAACGGTCCGGTTCAAATGAAAACGCGGCCGAGCGGCACAGCGCTGCAATATGATGACATCAAGCCGGCGATGGCGCGTGCACGCGCCATCGCGGCGGAAGCCTATGGCCTTGCCTTGGTGCGGTAGTGCTGCTCCGCCCAGGCCGGATGGCGGACCAGGATGCGCGGATCCTTGTGGCGCCAGAGATCGCGCAGCAGCGTGCCCATTTCGTGCAGTTGCAGGTAGAACGGGTTGGACGAGTGTGGTTGCCGCTCGGTCACGCCGTAGACGATTTCGCCCGCATCTTTTTCGGCGCGAAACGTACCGAACAGGCGATCCCAGATGATCAGCACACCGCCGAAGTTGCGGTCGATCTGCGCCGGATTGGCGCCGTGATGGACGCGATGATGCGACGGCGTGTTGAGCACGGCGCCGAAGCGGTTGAGGACGCTCGGAGCTTCGGTGTGCAGGAAGAACTGGTAGAGCAGGTTCAGTTCGAGCGCGACGATCGCCCAGGTCTTGTTGAACCCGACCAGTGCGATCGCGACCGCGATCAGCAGATTGCCGCCGTTGAGCACGACCAGATAGTTCTGGCGCAGTGCCGTCGAATAGTTCATGCGGTTCGACGAATGATGGACGGCATGCGCGGTCCAGAACCAGCGCACCTTGTGCCAGATGAAGTGCGAGACATAAAACGTGAAGTCGCTGATGACGAAGATCAGCAGCACGCTCCAGATGCCGTGCACCGGCTGGTACTGCAGGCCATACGGATGGACCAGATCGAAGAATGCGCTGCCCAGCAGTGCGACGAACACACCGTCGACCAGCTTATAACTCAGGCCCATCGTCATGTTCGAGACGGTGTCATTGAGCGCGTATTTCTCCGGTGTGCCACGGCGCTTCCAGTACCAGGCCTCGGCGAGTACCACGCCAATAAAGATCGCACCGGCAGCGGCGATGAACGTCAGGGCATGCAGTACGTCTTGCATAAGCGTCTCCAGCGCGCGGCAATCGTGCCGGACCTTGTGTGTATCGTGCCGCAGCCGCGCGGCATTGTATTGACGCTGGCTTTCTGTTTTTGACATTCTGCGCCACGGAGGGCGGACCGTGGCGGAAGGCATCTATGTCTCGGCGGCACTGGCGGAAATGCTGCGGCAGTACCTCGACGACGAGGGCGCCGCGGCGCCGGGTCTGCGTGCGAGGCTGACATCGTTGGCCGGCACGCAGCGCATGCCGATGGAAATCTGGTGGGCGTTGCTGCAGGAGGTCGCGGACGTGCATCCGCGCGTGGCGACCGGCATCGAGATCGGCAAACACGCACGGCCACATCATGTCGGCGTGCTCGGCTATCTGGCGATGTCCTGCGACACGCTTGGTCAGGCGCTGGCCCGTTTCCAGCGCTTCCAGCCGCTGCTGCACAACCTCACGCCGACGCTGGCGACCCGCAAGGGCGATGACTTCCAGCTGAGCTGGGATCCGTCGTACGGCCGCTCGACGCGCCTCTCCGACGAAGTGCTGGTGTCGGCGATGCTGACGCTGGCGCGGCAGTTGACCGGGCGCGCCGATCTGAAACTGCGTGGCGTTGAGTTTCCCGGTCCGGCGCCGGACGACACGGCATTGTACGAACGGCTGCTCGATTGTCCCGTGCAATTCGAATGCCGGACGCTGCTGGTTCATCTGTACGCTGATGCCTTGAGTCTGCCGATCAATAGCCGTGATCCGCATCTGATGGCATTGCTCGATCAGCAGGCTGAAGCCTTGCTGCGCGTGTTGCCGCAGGCCGATGCGTTTTTGACCGAACTGCAGCAGGCCGTGGTCATGGCACTGCAGGAGGGCGAGCCGACGTTGGAGCAGATCGCCACAAAGCGCGGCCAGTCGACGCGTTCGCTCTATCGCCGTCTGCAGGCGCGTGGATTGACGTACAAGGCAGTACTCGGCGATACCCGCTTCGAGCTGGCGCGCGGCTACCTCGCCGATGCCAAGTTGTCGCTGCCGGAAATCGCGCTGCTGCTCGGCTATTCCGAGCAGAGCGCGTTCACGCGGGCGTTCAAGTCCTGGGCGGGCGAGACGCCATTGCGCTACCGCAAGCAGATCGTGCGCGGCTGAAGCCGGCTCAGGCGACACTCTCGGCACTGTAGCGTGCGAGCAGGCCGCTGCGCACCGCATAACGATGCACGCGCGCGAAACACCAGCTGGCGGCGACGATCTGTGCGCTCGCCAGCGCCAGTGCGCCACATAGTGCGGCGATCGGCATCGACTGGCCGGCGACAATCGCGCGCATGCCTTCGAACACGTACGACGGTGGCAGCAGATGGCCGACCCACTGCATCCACGTCGGCAGCGTCGATAGCGGATAGAACACACCGGCGAATGGCGCCAGCAATGCCGGGATCGGCCAGACCAGCCATTCAGATGCGGGCCCGAGCCGAAGCACCATCTCGCTGGCGACGATGCCGAGTGCGATGCAGAACATGAACAGCACCAGCAGGAACGGTACGGCCAGCAAGCCCAGACTCAGGAACGACAGGCCGAACACCGCGCTCGCCAGCACCAGCATGACGACCAGGCCGACGATGCTGGTGATGACGCTGGTCAGCACCAGACCGCTGATGTATTCGGCGATCGTCAGCGGCGACGCAAACACGTTGAGGAAGTTTCGCGACCACACGTCTTCGAAGAACGCGGTAGTGACGCCCTGCATCACGCGGCTGAAGAAATCCCATAGCAGCACCGCTCCGAGCAGCGTTGGTACGAAGTCCATGCCGGATGGGCCGACACTGTTCAGATAGCGCGTGATGAACCCCCAGAGCACGATGTCGATGGCAACCCACGCGAAGGTCGGCAACACGCGCGTCGGGCTGCCGCGCAGCAGGTAGTAGTGGCGCAGCAGGATGCCGGCGATGTGACGGACGTTCATGTCGGGGCCCCGGCTTCGAATGCCAGCGGTTCACGCGCGACGCTGATGAACAGCTCTTCGAGCGATGCGACGCCGTGTTCGGCGGGCAGCCGGCGCGGATCGCCTTGCAGCAACACGCGGCCGTGCGAGACGAACAGCACGCGATCGCAGACCGCCTCGACTTCGTACATGTTGTGCGAGGTCCAGAGAATGCCGCTGTCGCCGCCGGCGGCAATCTCGCGAATCAGCTGCCGCAGATCGCGCGCACTGGCAGGATCGATCGACGCGGTCGGTTCGTCGAGCAGCAGCAGGCGCGGCGCGTTGAGCATGGCCTTGGCGAGGCTGACGCGAGTCTGCTCGCCGGACGACAGCACACCGCACTTGCTGTTGCGGAAGCGCCGCAGATCGAAGCGTTCCAGCAGCAGTTCGATGCGGTCAGCGAGTTTCGGCACCGCATAGATCAGACCGAACACGCGCAGGTTCTGCCAGACCGTCAGATTGCCGGGCAGCGGCGCATAGACCGCGGCGAAATTGGTCAGCGCCAGCGCCCGTGCACGATGCCGCGCGATGTCGAGACCTTCGATGACGATGCGGCCGGACGTCGGCTCCAGCACGCCGAGCACCATGTTGATGGTCGTGGTCTTGCCGGCACCATTCGGGCCGAGCAGGCCGACAATCTCGCCACGACCGACCTCGAACGAGATGTCGTCGACCGCGACGGTGTCGCGATACTGCTTGCGCAGAGCGCGGACGGACAGCACAGGAGGAATCGGTTCGGGCGTCGGCATGTGAAACAGTGTCCGCAATTTTTTTGTCCCGGGGAATTGTTGACGCGGGATTCGTTCTGCTATGATTCGCGCCCCTGACGGCTCCCCCACGGGGAGAATGTTCTCGATGGTGGCCGTAGCTCAGTTGGTAGAGTCCCAGATTGTGATTCTGGTTGTCGCGGGTTCGAGCCCCGTCGGTCACCCCAGTTTTGTTGCAGTAACAGCGGGCTGTTAGCTCAATTGGTAGAGCAGCTGACTCTTAATCAGTAGGTTCCCCGTTCGAGTCGGGGACAGCCCACCAGATATACCAAAAGCCCGGCCCCGCCGGGCTTTTTGCTAAGGATGCCTCGCATGGGCGCCGCCGACGGCGGAGCGCAGTACTCTATGCGGCATTCATAACGATAACGCGCAAGCGGTTGAGAGAGTACAGGCATGCTGCAAAGTATTCGTGATCGTACTTCCGGACTCGTGGCTGGGTTCATCATTGCCTTGTTGGCTATCCCGTTTGCGTTCTGGGGCATCGATTCGTTCAATAGCGGTGGCGGTGACCCGGTGATTGCCAAGGTGGGTGGCGAGAAGATCAAGCAGTCGCAGTTCCGTCACGCCTACGACCAGCGCTATCAGCAGTATGTGCAGCTGATGGGCGATAACTTCCACGCGGATCAGTTCGATCAGGGCAAGTTCCAGCAGTCCGTGCTCGACGACATGACGCAGGAATCGATGCTGCGCCAGTACACCGACAAAATCGGCTATCGCGCCAACGATGCCGCGCTGTTCAATGCGATCGCCGCGATCCCGGCGTTTCAGACCGATGGCAAGTTCAACACCGAAAATTATCGCTCGGCACTGGCTCGCCAGGGCCTGACGCCGACGCGCTTCGAGGCGCAGCTGCGCCAGTCGCTGGAAATCGACCAGATGCGCGAGACGATCACCGACACGGCATTCATGCCGCCGGTCGAGCGCGAGCAGTTGATGCAGGTCGCCGGCCAGCAGCGCGAGATCAGCTACGCATGGTTTGATGTCAGCAAGGCTGCGGCATCGATCGTGGTCAGCGATGATGCGGTCAAGCAGCGTTATGAAGCCGACAAAAGCCAGTACATGGCACCGGAGCGCATCAAGCTGGCGTATGTGTCGCTGTCGCTGGATGCGTTGCAGACCGCGGCGGCA